>JAUCQE010000239.1 GCA_030372865.1 Pyrinomonadaceae bacterium | reverse complement strand
CCGAGATCTACACCGTTCGGAACTCGTCGGCAGCGTCAGACGTGTATAAGAGACAGGTCTTAACCATTTGTATTCCTCGTTAGCGGTCCGCTATTCAGCCAACAGAAAACGGGAAGTCGTTGTTTATCAAATAATTATATTCTTTCTACTGTGCGCCAAAGCTTAAATTATACTTAAGATAAAACGGCGGTTAAGCCGTCACGAAAATAAGTTAACAATTCTGTAACATGCAATTAACACGCTGATAATAGCATTTTAAGTTCGCTACAAGGACGGGGGTGCTTTCCCCAAATTTGAGATTCTCTCGTTAGAAAGGCTGCGAATATGGATTTGATCGAAGAGCTTCAAACCGACGTCGCTTTGGCACTATTGGTCAAGCGAAAGCACGTCGAACAGCTTGACGCTGACGAAGCGATAAGCCTGATCGGGAAGATCGGCACCACTCTGGATTCCGGCAACGGTACGCCCGTGGCAGCCGACACGCGAGACATTTCTAAATCTGCCTCCGTGTAACGGCTACGGGCCCGGCCGATACGGCCGCCGCGAGCCAATTCGCGGCGAACCCCGCCTACCCTAATACCATCAAAATTCCGCCTGTTCCCCCATTGCCCTGTGTCCAGGGGTGAAATAATATTATTAGACTGAAAAAGGAGGGTATGATGACAAAACATCATTTTTCAAAAGGCTTTATGGCGATGGCCATGGTTTGGGCAATGGCCCTGCTGCCAATGGCGTCGCTTGCTCAAACGCAGGTCAAGATGCCGAAGAACCGCTATAAGGTTCAAGACGATGTCCAGGCCGGCCGCGAAGCAGCTGCTCAGGTGGAACAGCTGTTCCCGATCATCCGCGATGCTGAAACGAGCCAATATATTCAGCGGGTCGGCGAGAACCTCGTAGCGGCGATCCCGCCGCAATTCCGCCAGCCGGCGTTCGATTACAATTTCAAGGTCGTCAATGCGAGCGACATTAATGCGTTCGCGCTTCCGGGCGGCCCTATGTACGTGAACCGCGGGATGATCGAGGCGGCGCGGAACGAAGGCGAAATGGTCGGCGTGATGTCGCACGAGATCGCTCACGTCGCACTTCGCCATGCGACGGCACAGGCGACCAAGCAAGGAAGCTGGAAAAACCAGCTTGGTACCATCGGCCTGATCCTTGGCGGTGCCGTTCTTGGCGGCCAGACCGGAGCCCAGCTCGGCATGCTCGGGGCACAGATCTGGCAGACCAGATATAGCCGCGAGTATGAGACGCAGGCGGACGTCCTCGGTTCGCAGATAATGGCACGTGCCGGTTACGACCCGCGCGACCTCGCGAATATGTTCCAAACGATCGCCCAGACGAGCGGCAGCCGCGGGCCTGAGTTCCTTAGTTCGCACCCTGATCCGGGCAATCGTTACCAGAACATAAACCGGGAGGCTCAGCTTCTTGAAGTTTCATCGAACCCGATCAAGCTGACGCGTGATTTCGAACGGGTGAAGTCAAAGCTGCGTTCGATGCCGCCGGCACGTACGATGCAGCAGATCCAGGAGTCTGCACAGGGCCAGGGCGGACAGAACCCGATGGCGGGTGGACGTTATTCGCAGAATATTCAGCTTCCGTCTACCAGTTATCGTGTTTACCAAAGCGGTAATTGGATCCGGATGAATGTTCCGAACAACTGGCGTGAATTCCAGACACAGTCTGACGTCACCTTTGCACCCGAAGGGGCATACGGCGACCAGGGCGTCACCCATGGTGCGATGATCGGCGTTTATCGTGGACAGTCGTCGAACCTTAGCCAGAATTCACAGGATCTCGTTAACGGCCTGCTGCAGAGCAACAGTTATCTGCGTCAGTCGACGAACTTCCAGAGTTCGAGGATGGCGGGACGTCAGGCTTATGTCACCCAGCTTTCTGGTCGTTCGCCGGTGACCGGCAGGACCGAGGTGGTGACCATTTACACAGCCCAGTTGCGAAGCGGAGAGCTGTTCTACTTTGCAGCGATATCGCCGCAGGATGCACCTACTCGTTACAACACGGCGTTCAGGTCAATGCTTAATTCGATACGTTTGAACGATTCGAATATGTAATACCTGCGTGATGATAAACAAGGAAAGGGGCGGCTATGGCCGCTCCTTTTTGTATGTTATGCGACGCGTCGGGGCTTAATGGAAAGAAAAAACATCGCTGCCATCAAAGAGATCACGGAACTTAAGATAAATGCCGATTCGACACCGAATTGGCTCCACATAAAGCCGAAAAGCAATGACGCCGGAAAGACCGTGATGCCGAATGCGAGATTGTAAAATCCAAATGCGGTTCCGCGTTTCTCGTCGTCGACCATATCGGCGACGAGTGCTTTCTCAACGCCTTCGGTCAGCCCAAAGTAAAAGCCGTATACGATAAACAGCAGCCACGCCTGCCACGGTTCCGTGATGAACGCAAAGCCAATGTAAACCGCCGCATAGATCAGCCAGCCGGCAAATATCATTGTTTTTCGGCCTAGTTTGTCGGACAGATCACCGCCGATGAGCGAGCTCAGGACCTTGCTGAAATGAAGGGCCATCCACAACAGCGGCAGCATTGCCGGAGCAATGCCGGACTGCTCGGCTCGCAATAATAAGAACGCGTCGGTCGAGTTCGACAGCGTGAAAAGAGCGATGACTATCAGGTAACGCCGAAAGTTCGGATCGAACTCCTTGATAGAGAACTTTATTGGCGGCTCGTCCTTTGGTTCTTCAGGGTGTTTGTGCTCGTGAACGAAGAACACGATCGCGAAAAGCCCGATGGCTACAGGTATCGAGGCATAAAGAAAAACACGTTGGTACTCGAGCGCGGTCGGATTTGTTGGGTCGTCCGCTAAGTAGGTCAATAACAGAAACGCAACGACCGGTCCGACGACCGCTCCAAGGTGGTCCGCCGCGCGATTGAAGCCGAACGCGAGTCCGCGGCGTTCTTCGGGCACCTCCGATGCAAGAAGTGCGTCACGCGGGGCACCGCGGATTCCCTTTCCGATACGATCGGTCATGCGCACGACCAACACGTGCTGCCATGTTGTAACGAACGCAAGCAGCGGCCGGACGATGCCTGCTAGCGAGTAACCGAGAAAGACCGGCAGTTTTCGATTCCCGAATTTGTCGCTGAGATAGCCCGAAAAGAGTTTTAGAATGCTCGCAACGGATTCGGCAAGGCCCTCGATCAGGCCGATCGCGAACGGCGTTGCGCCGAGCGTCAGGAAAAGGAACGCTGGAAGAAGCGGGTAAATGATCTCACTCGAGGTGTCGTTGAGAAAGCTGACAACGCTGAGCGCGAACACCGTCGGCGGAAGGCCGCGGTAACGCCGCCAGAATCGAAGTCCTGAAGATGTGCCATTGTCGCCCATTAAAATCGGTTACAGGCGACGGCGGGCCTGTAGGAGATACGTTGTCGCCGTTCAAGATATGCCGGCTATTTCTTTCGGGTGTTTGCCGGACGCTGTGAAGGTGTATCGCCACTGCTGAACCACCAAAGCGAAAGCCCGCCGGCCAACGCGATTACCAAAACGGCCGCGACGACGGCAAGCCGAAACGCCATCTTGATGCTTTTCTTGAGCATCCGGAAAATGACGTACATGAGGCCGGTGACCAGAGCAAAGACTACTAATCCGCCGCCTAGGACAGCGACGCTGCCGATCTCGAAAGCAAAGACTGCCGCAACGTTTTCCATCAATTTCCGCGTTCCTTTAGTGCCTTTTCGATCTTATCGATGTCCTCATCGGTCAGCTCAGACGCCTCTGTAGGTAGTGTGTATTCCTCGTCGGCCCACGCTCCGAAATCAAGCAGCTTGCATCTTTCGGAGCAGAAGGGGCGGAACTCGTTGCCTTCGTACTCCGTCGGCCGGCCGCAATTTGGACATTTAACTATCGGCATAGCTTACCCGTTGAAAATCAAAGGTTAGCATACGCGGCGGCCAAGCGAAAGATTTGTAAAAATGTGTTGATGCACCGCTCGATACGCGCAATTATAGAATCTCTGGGCTCGCCCTGTGCATCTAAACAGAACAAAAAGCACGGGTGGAGCGTAGCTTTACCGGCATCATTTCCGGAGCAGTTACTATGAGCGATTACAAGGAAAGGTTCGACAAATGGCAGCGTGAAGCCAAGGAAAAATTCGGCGAGATCGACAAGCAGCTTGGGCTGAAAGATAAGATCGGCGAGGGCGCCCGGGCCGTGGTTGAGACCGCGCAGAAAAGTGCCGAACGCGTTAAAGCCGAAGCCGAGAAAAGCGAGGTTGGCCGACAGGCAGTAAAGGCAGTCGAGGACACCGCAAAAAAAGCCTGGGAAGCCAGCGAACCCGTCCGCGAAGCGGCTGAAGAAGCCGGCGCATTTGCGGGCGAGGCAGCCAAGCAAGCAGCCAAACAGGCGGGCAAAGCCGCTGGCGACGTTATCAACGCTGCCGGAGAGAAAGCCGGTGAGTTCGTAGGCGAGGCTCGTGAGACCGTGGGCAAGAACGCCAAGCGTGTATCGACCGCATTCAACATCGGTGCAAGCTGGACGCGGACGTTCGATTCGGCGTGGAAGTCGCTCTCCAAGGCATCGGATTGGATACAGGAAAATCCGCTTCAGGCCGCGACAACAGGTGTTTCGATGGCGGTTGGTGCCGGGCTGGGGATTGTTTTTACCGGCATCAGCTCACATTGGCTTTTCAATTCGGCACTACCTGCGTGGTCGGTGAAGGCGGTTGCGGAGCAGTTCAACGGTTACCTGAAAGTACGCGAGGACAAGCTGGCAAAGGGCCAACTCTACGAGGCAGAAGCCGAGCGTCTCAAGTTTGAAGCCGATATCGCCCGCAAGATCGGTGCGCCGCTGCTCGGTGCATTTTCGTTCGCGTCGGGTGCGGTGATGATGACGAATGTCCTCAATCCAAAGACGATCACCGGTGCTCCGATCGATTGGCTGCTCGGCGGAAACCCGATGCTCGAGGGAGTATGGTTTTTCGGCAACGGGCTCGTATGTTTTAAGACCAGCTACGACTTTTTCATGATCGCTCTCGATGGCCAGCAGGATGTAGAAAAGATGGTTCGCGAGATAAAAGGAATGCTGCCGCAAGCAGCGGAATAGATTAAAAGAGCATACGGATGAGCCGGCAGTCCGATCGGGCTGCCGGCTTTCTTGTTTAGTAGATCACTTTGATCGGAAACGGCAGGAACGACAGTACAAAAATACCGAGTGTCAAAAGTGCGATCAGCTTTCGCCTTGCATCCAGCGGCGAGTCATCCCAAGGCTGGGGATGCCGGACACGCATCATAATGCCAAGCAAAATGGCGATGAGAAAGCCGCTCGGGCTGTTGAAATAAAGATAGCCGAGCACCGAAAGCGTCGCCATTATTAGGAATGCAATCCGGCCCGTCCAAAAATGGATCCGCTCGCCCAACACGGCATAAACGGCATGGCCGCCGTCGAGTTGGCCGGAAGGTATCAGATTTAGCGCTGTTACAAGAAGTCCGACCCAAGCGGCAAAGTAAAATCCGTTGCCTTGTACTAATGCCGGATTGACGCCCGCCAAGCTGCCTATCAGGTGCATGAAGAGAGGATCCGAAAAGACTATCCCGGCGGCTTCGGGTGCGTAGTTCGCAGGCAGCGGTTCCGCTGTCAGAACGCCGATTACCGCGACGGGCATCAATGCGATGAAACCAGCGATCGGCCCGGCGACGCCGATATCGAAAACGGCCTTTCGCGACGGCATCGGCGATAAGATCTTGATGAACGCCCCGAATGTACCGGCGGGCCCGATCATCGGCGGCGTGGGAATAAAGAACGGCAACGTCGCGTGGACTCGATAGATCCGGCACGCAACGTAATGTCCCATCTCATGCGAGACCAAAATGAAAAGCAGTGACAAAGAGAAACTAAGCGCGCTCGCAAGAGCACCCGGTGTTGTAAAGAGGTAGACGACCGTACTCAAGATCAGGTCGATGTACCTGTAAGGCAGCGTCAAAAAGAACTGTGCGATCTCGGGCCAGGTTTGCGGGTCCGCATCCGGGAATATTGGAAGCCGCCCGAAAGGAAAGAGCGAACCGGCGATCGTCGCCGTTGCGAGCGTTAGCAAAAGGAGCGCAATGTGCTTCGCCCACTGCCCGGCGGTGGGTCTGTCTGATTCTTGTTCGAAGAAGTAAACCTGAGTGTATAGATCTTGCTGTGACATCCGTTGGTACAAGCGACAGAAAAAAGCCGTAAATCACAAGGATACCGTGGCACCGAATGATTTACGACCTTTGTTGGATGCTCTTTGAGCTTTATTCGTCTACTGCGTGAGCGGAAAGTTCCTTGCCCGGCTTAAAGCGAATAGTTTTGCCCGCGGGGATAGGAACCTCTTTTCCGGTACGAGGATTTCGCCCCACACCTCTTTTTCTTGGCTTCACGACAAAAACACCGAACCCGCGAAGCTCTATCCTCTTGCCCTGGGCAAGAGCGTCTTTCATTGCGTTGAACAGCGAGTCGACCACTTGCTCGGCCTTCTGCTTGGGTACGCCAGTCTTCTCTGCAACTTGGTTGACGATGTCCAGCTTGATCATCAGTACCTCCTTTGCTGGGCGCTAAACGTAAAAAAGAGAAACCGCAACTCAACTGTCACGATAATATGCCTGTAAATCCCGTTCTGTCAAGATTTTGCGGAAATTTCGGGGTTTTTATTGCTTCGGTCCGGAGGGTTCGTCAGCGGACAGCACTCTTATATCGAAACGCAAAGAATGCTAGAATCTTGGAAATTTTTCCAAATTCTTTGAGCAAAGGGGCAAAAGTATGCGTTGGAGAGGGCGAGAGGGCAGTTCGAATATCGAGGACCGACGGGGAATGGGCAGCGGCATCGCGCTTGGCGGCGGCGGCCTCGGGGTTTTGATCCTGGCGGCGATCGTATGCCTGCTTGGCGGCGACCCGCGGCAGTTTCTCGAGGGTCTTCCGGAACAGCCACAGCCTCAAGTCCAACAGCAGCCGGCTGCGAATAACGTTCAGGACGAACAAAAACAGTTCGCGTCGGTCGTCCTCCGCAGTACCGAGCAGATATTCGGGCGAATTCTTCCCGAACAAGGCGGCATCCGCTATCAGAACCCCAAACTAGTTGTTTATTCGGGCCAGACGCGTTCGGCGTGCGGGCTCGGAGACGCCGCGATGGGTCCTTTCTATTGCCCCGGCGACAACAATCTCTACCTTGATTTTGCTTTCTTTGAGGAACTGCGTCGTGAGTTCCGTGCCCCGGGCGATTTTGCTCAGGCGTACGTCATCGCTCATGAGGTCGGCCATCACGTGCAGAATTTGACCGGTACAATGGCAAAGGTCCAGCGGGGCGGACAGAATAATCGGCTCTCGGTCGCCCTCGAACTCCAGGCAGATTGCTACGCCGGTGTCTGGGCACATTTCGCGAACCGCGACGGCCTTGTCGAGGCAGGCGACCTCGAAGAAGCGCTTAGAGCCGCGGCCGCGGTCGGCGATGACATGATACAGCGAAGGACGCAGGGCGTCGTCGTGCCGGATTCGTTTACCCACGGCTCATCACAGCAGCGAATGGAATGGTTCGCCCGCGGTTATCAGAGCGGCGACCTTCGGCAATGCAACACGTTCCGCTAGGCCGGTGACGAGGGTGTGAACGGCCTTCCATACAGATCCTGATAGATCCAGCCGAGTACTCGTGCCTCGGCAGTGTATAGCGCTTCGATCCAACAGCTGGTCAGGTACATTCGTTTCTCGATGTTCGTCGTCAGCTTTTCGGCTTTCGCGAGCGCAAATAGTTCCGGTTCCGCATCGAGCCCGTTTGCATCGGTGATCTCGCTCTTGGTCGTCCGTGCGTCGTGAAGGGCAGCAAGGACGTCATTCAGCCATAGGCCAAGCATCGGCTCCGAACCGTTTTCCTGAACGGCCTGGAAAACCCCGATCGCAAATCGTGATTCCGCGTTTTCGAACGGGTACGTCGGCGACCCGCTCGCTTCATCATCCTGCTGTTTCCACTGGAATAACTCTTCGACCATCGGGTGTCGAATACGAGCGGTCCGCTCATCGTAGTTAAGAAACCATTCGATCAGGTCGGCAAGCCATGCGGGATCTGGTTTACCATCGGCCGCCCGCTTTAAAGGCGGCGGGGCGGATTGTTGTGCTGCTGTGTCAGACATAAGAACTTAAAAGGAAAGCAAATTATTTCATCCGGAGATATGAATTACAATTCTCGGCCTCGAAGCAATCAGCACGATCTTTGACATAAGATAAGACCTGAAACATACTTAGGTTCTCTTCACGGCTTAGGAGCGTGTTCTTATGGCAACCAACTACGTAACTTGTCCAAACTGTCAATCTTCGAATCCCGGCAACTTTACGACCTGCACTAACTGCGGGACGATGCTTCCATTCAACCAAGGGCCGATGCAGCCCATGGGCGGCCAGAACAGGCCGCTTCCCGGCGCAGACAAAAAACTCGCAGCCGGATTGTGCGGAATTTTGCTCGGCGGGCTAGGCATTCACAAGTTCATCCTCGGCTACCAGCAGGAAGGCATTATCTATCTCGGAATGTTTGGTGCGGCGCTTATCATAAGCATCATCACCTGTGGAATTGGATCAATTCTCTTCCTTGTCCCAAGTGTCATGGGCCTTATCGAGGGCATCATCTATTTGACCAAATCTGACGAAGAGTTTGTGCAGACGTACATCGTCAATAAGAAACCCTGGTTTTAGAATTTCAAAGTGTTTACAGGATTAATTGAAGAGCTCGGGCGTGTAGCCGCTTTCGAAAAACGAGGCGACCACGCCCGTATTCGTATCGACGCAAGGACGGTCACCGAAGGCACGGTAAATGGCGACTCCATCGCCGTAAACGGTGTGTGCCTGACCGCCCTCGACGTTGCCCCGGGATCGTTCTGGGCGGACGTTTCGAAAGAGACTTTGGACCGTTCGACCCTGGGCGGACTCGCGGTCGGCTCGCCCGTCAATCTGGAGCGGGCCGTCACGCCGAGTACCAGGCTTGGCGGCCACATCGTCCAAGGGCACGTGGATGCCCGCGGGCGGTTTATCGGGGCTGAAAAAAGCGGCGATTTCTGGACCGTCCGTATCGGTTTTCCAGCGGATATAGCACAGTATCTGGTGTACAAAGGGTCGGTTGCGGTCGAGGGCATCAGCCTGACCGTTGCAAACCTCGCCGCCGAACATTTCGAGATCGCAGTTATCCCCAAAACGTGGGAGATGACGAATCTCTCGAGCCTGAAAGCCGGCGATCCGGTCAACCTTGAGGCTGACGTCGTGGCAAAATATATCGAGCGAATGATACAAGCCCGCGTACCGGATTCGCGTATAACTGAGGAAACGCTCAGAAAGGCCGGTTTCATCTAGGCCGTTCGCGGGCGGAACCGGAATGATATGAGATTCGCCCGATACACATTTGCCATCGCCGGAGTTTACGGCATCCTTGTTCTCTTACCCCAGTATTTTCTGATCGAAAAGGTGGGCGTCGACAGTCCGCCCGCGGTCACGCACCCGGAGTACTACTACGGATTCATCGGCCTCGCACTTACCTTTCAGCTCGTTTTCCTGCTGATCGCACGAGACCCGATGCGATACCGGTCGCTGATGCTTGTCTCGATCATCGAAAAGCTTTCGTTTGGGCTTCCTACCGTCTATCTCTACCTGAATGGGCGTGCCCCGCTTTCGATCACCGGCGGTGCCGTGATCGACCTTGTTCTCGCCGTTCTTTTTCTTATCGGCTTCTTGAAAACTACGAATGACGAGTAGATGCGCAATGATGTACCAAACAAAAAAGACGGCCATGGGAGTGGCCGTCTTTTTTACCGTTGCACTTTCTGCCCCTACTTGGGTCCGCCGGCGAGTTTGCCGATGAGGGTAAAGAGCGGAAGGTACATCGAGACCACGATCGAACCGATCGTAATGCCGAGAAATGCGATCAGTACTGGTTCGATCAGCGCCAGCAAGTCAGCGATCGCGGTGTCGACCTCTTCTTCATAGAAGTCTGCGATCTTTCCAAGCATCGCATCGAGAGCACCGGTCTGTTCGCCGACGCCGATCATCTGGCCAACCATATGCGGGAATACTTTGGTCGCCTTGAGCGGCTCGACAAAGTTCTCACCGCGTTCGACGCCCGCACGGATCTTCGTGATCGCATTTTCGATCACGATGTTGCCAGCGGTCTTTGCCGTGATGTCGAGCGACTGGAGAATTGGAACACCCGAGGAAAGCAGCGTTGAAAGAATTCGCGAGAAGCGTGCGACCGCGATCTTACGCAGGATGCTGCCGAATATAGGCAGCTTGAGCAGGATCGAGTCGATCTGCCAGCGGCCTTTTTCCGTCTTGTAGTAGAACTTGATGCCGACCGCCGTCGAAATGATCGCGATCAGCAAGGCGAGACCGCCCCATCCGGCAAGGAAGTTACTTATCCCCATGACGATCCGAGTGGGCAGCGGAAGAGCCTCGCCAGGGCCGAGCAGGCCGATGAAGATCTGTTCGAACTGCGGAATCACCACGATCATGATGACCGCGATCGCCGCGATAGCGACAAAAACAACCGCCGCCGGGTAGATCGACGCCGAAACGATGCTTCGCTTCAACTTCACGACCTTTTCGATAAGGGTCGCGAGACGCTGAAGGATCAGGTCGAGCACACCGCCCGTTTCACCGGCCTCGACCATGTGGCTGTAAAGCGAATCGAACACCTTAGGGTGCTTTTCGAGAGCGGCGAAGAGAGTCGAGCCTTCCTCGACGTTCTGCCGCACCTGGCGGAGGACTTCCTTGAAATAGACGTTCTGCTGCTGCTCGGCCAGAATATCCAGACACTGGACGAGCGGAAGGCCCGCGTCGATCATGACCGAGAACTGACGGGTGAAGACCGCAAGTTCTTTCGCACCGACCTTTTTGCGGCGGCCGACCTTGGGGATCGAAACGACGCGGCCTTTCTCGGTCGCCTGCGTCATCACGATCTGTTCCCGGCGGAGTAGAGCGCGTAGATCGTTCTGGTTTGCGGCATCGCGCTCGCCCGAGATGATCTCATTCAAACGGTTTCTTCCTTTGAATACGTATGTTGGCATTTTTTTCTCTATGCTCCTCTAAAGGTCTGGCAAACTTAGCGAACCGGCGGACGCTGTCCGATCGGCCTTCCTTGTGCGTAAGGGCTTCCCCCTGCAGGCGGGGCGGAGGGCCGGCCCGTACCGGCATATGACTGGTTCAATCCCGATCCGCGTTCGATCAGCTCTCGTAGCTCATCGGCGTTCGACGAACGCTGCATTGCGGTATCAAGCGTGATCTGGCGTTTGTGCACAAGCGTCGCAAGCGCCTGGTTAAAGGTCTGCATGCCGAACTTGTCCTGGCCGGTCTGCATCATTGAATAGATCTGGTGGATCTTGTCCTCGCGGATCAGGTTGCGGATAGCGGGATTCGGCACAAGGATCTCGAGCGCCATCACTCGGCCGTCACCGCTCGCTTTCGGCAGCAGCGATTGGCAGAGAATCCCTTCGAGCACGAGCGAGAGCTGCGTTCGGACCTGTGCCTGCTGAGCCGACGGGAAGACGTCGATGATACGGTTGATGGTCGAGTACGCCGAATTAGTGTGCAGAGTCGCGAAGGTCAAGTGGCCGGTTTCCGCGATGCGGAGGGCCATTTCGATCGTCTCAAGGTCACGCATTTCGCCGACCAGCACGACGTCGGGGTCCTGACGAAGTGCGGTACGGAGTGCGGATGCGAACGAATGCGTGTCGGCGGCGACCTCACGCTGGTTGACCACACAGTTCTTGTGGTTGTGAAGAAATTCTATCGGGTCTTCGATCGTCAGAATGTGATCGTGGCGGTCGATGTTGATCTTATCGACCATCGACGCAAGTGTCGTCGATTTACCGGAACCCGTCGGGCCGGTCACCAGCACAAGTCCGCGAGGCTTTTTGCAGAGATCGGCAACGACCTGAGGAAGGCCGAGTGCCTCGAAAGATTTGATCTCGTACGGGATCGCACGAAACACGGCTCCGACCGCACCCTTCTGGTTGAAGAGGTTCGCACGAAAACGGGACATGCCCTTAAGGCCGAACGAAAAGTCGAGCTCAAGATTCTCTTCAAATCGGTGCTTCTGTGCGTCGGTAAGGACTGAGTAGGCGAGACGCTTGGTGTCTGCCGGCGTCATGTTCGGGTAACCGTCGATGGCGCTCAAGTGACCGTGAACACGGATCTGCGGCGGCGAGTTCGTTGTGAGATGAAGGTCGGAACCGCCGGCATCCGTCATCTTCTTTAGAAGTTCGGGAAGCGTGATCTGCGAAGCGAGGTTCTCGTGCTGGTTTTCTAAACTCATGGTTTTTGCGGGGTGTTGTGCGGACAGGGTCCGGTAGGTTTGTTCATTCGCGTAAGCTGCCGGGGCGGACGCTGCACCGGCAGCCTGATCGCGAACGGTGTTTAAGGGCGAGTACTAGTCCTCACGCATCGCGGCCTGCTGTGCGGGACGCGGACGGCTTTGGATCGATTCGATAACCTTCTCCGACTCTTCGGCAAGGCGTTCGGCTGCATCGGTCGAGGCATTTGCGGCAACGCTGTAAATGCGTCCGCCGGCTTCGGTGAAGTAGAAGAGCCGGGACTGAACGCGTCCGGAACCTTCCTGCGACTGAGCAACGACAACGTAGACCGTCTTTCCGCCGACCTCTTTCTGATAGTCGTTCACGACCCAGCCATTCTCGCGGACCATGCGGTTGATCACCTCACGGCGAAGCGAAGTGGTCGGAACACCGCCCAGAGTGCGGTTGCGGCCGGTTGCGACCGTCTCGCCCGTTGCGGGGCCGACGACCGAGATCGAGGCAGAACCGACCTCTGCGCCGCTGTTGCCGGTGACGCGGAACTTGACCTCGCTGTTCGAGGTTTCGGACGGCGTCCAGCCCTGCGGTGCCGGATCGCCCGACGGCAAGACTGCCGCTTTCTTAGCGGTCGACGCCGGTGCCGACTTGACGCCGGCTTGGGCATTCTGCTCCCGCAATTGACGGGCACGGGCCAATCTCAACTGGCGCAGCCGTAAGGCACGGCGACGCTGTGCCATCGCTTTCTTGCGGCGTTCCTGAGCCCGATAGAGCTGCCACCACCGCTTGGAATATTTCTTGACGCCTTTCCAGTTGCGCTTCTTTTTGTAACGCTTGGTCTTTTTGGCGCCGGCCTCGGCGTACTCCGTTGCGAGCGGGATCATCGTGCCGACGCCGATCAATAATGCGATTGAGAGTGCTATTGCCCTTACTACCATATTTCCTCCAATAGTTCTTACAACACCGTTTCTTTGAGTACTTCTTCGATAGTCGTTATGCCTTCGCGGATCTTGCACAACCCTGATTCGCGAAGTGTGATCATGCCGAGTTCAATTGCTTTGCGACGGAGTTCGATCGCGCTTGCGCCGATAATGATCAGCTCGCGAAGCTCGTCCGTTACCTCCATCACCTCGTAAAGACCGACGCGGCCTTTGTAGCCCGTATTAAGACATGTCTCGCAGCCCCTTCCCTTGTAGAGGGTAAGCGTCGATGCCTCTTCCGGCGAGAAGCCGGCCTCGACCAATGCCTCTTTCGGAACGTGTATTTCTTCCTTGCAGTCTTTGCAGATCCGGCGGATGAGCCGCTGCGCCTGGATCAGGTTTACCGACGTCGCAACGAGGAATGGCTCGATACCCATGTTGACGAGGCGAGAGATTGTCGAAGGAGCATCGTTCGTGTGAAGCGTTGAGAGCACGAGGTGGCCCGTAAGAGCAGCCTTGATCGCGATCTCAGCCGTTTCGAAGTCACGGATCTCACCGACGAGGACGATGTTCGGGTCCTGACGCAGGAAAGAGCGGAGTGCGGCCGCGAAGTTCAGGCCGATCTGCTCCTTCATCTGGACCTGGTTGATGCCTTCGAGGTTGAACTCGACCGGATCTTCGGCCGTCATGATGTTCGTTTCCGGCGTGTTGAGAGACTGTAGAGCAGAGTAAAGCGTGTTCGTCTTACCAGAACCTGTCGGACCCGTCACGAGCACCATTCCGTACGGATTTCCGATAGCACGCTGGAACTTAACAAGGCTTTCAGGCTCAAATCCGAGTTTGGACATGTCGAGCATCAGCTTGTCTTTATCAAGCAAGCGAAGCACGACCTTTTCGCCGAAAAGCGTTGGCAGGGTCGATACGCGGAAATCGAGCTCACGGGACCTGTTGTCAATCCTGACCTTGATCTTGATGCGGCCGTCCTGCGGAAGACGCTTTTCCGAAATGTCGAGCTTTGCCATGATCTTAAGTCGGGAGATCAGGGCATCGCGCATCTTCATCGGCGGGTTCATGATGTCGTAAAGAACACCGTCGATACGGAAACGAATGCGGAAGGTCTTTTCGTACGGCTCAACGTGGATGTCAGAGGCTCCGCGTCTGAGCGAATCGACCATCAGAACGTTCACGAGCCGAACGACCGGTGCGTCCTCGCTCTGTCTCTTATACACATCTCCGAGCCCACGAGACAGCGCTGTGT
>JAUCQE010000238.1 GCA_030372865.1 Pyrinomonadaceae bacterium | reverse complement strand
AATAATTCATCCGCGACCATGCCTCGGTAACGGCCTGTCGCTGGAGTTCCGGATCGGCACCGCGAAGCGGGAGCAGCTTTTCTTCTATTAATGTGCGAAGGGGTGTTTCGTCCTGTGTGGAGTTGTTCGGCAATAGCAGAGCGATCGTCTCCGCACTGTCGCCGACCGTGTCGCGCGATTCCTGATAGAGCCATTCGGGAATGCCGGCTTCCTCGATCGCCCACTCACGGAGCTTGGCCGACGGCACGATCTGGCGGGGCTTGCGGCCCGAAAGGAAATAGAACGCCCACGCTGCGTCTTCCGGCCGTGCCGCCGCGAAGTAGTCCGCCATTGCCAAGACCTTCTCGTTGGTCTTGTTGGTCTGGTCGAGCTCGACGTATAGCTGGGTGAAATCCTTCATCGACTCTACTCTGGCGCTTCCTCCGGCGGCAATGTTTCCTCGACGGCGTCGCCGACGAATTTCGTCTTTAGCTCGACGGCGTTCGTCCCCTGTTCGTTCAGCCAGCGGACGACCTCGGGCGAAAAGCCGTGCGTTACGTAAACGGTCTCGGCCTCGGCGGCTTTTATCGCCGTCATTAGTTCGGGCCAGTCGGCATGGTCGGAAACGACAAAGCCGCGATCGACGGCACGCTGGCGGCGAGCACCGCGCACCATCATCCAGCCCGAAGCAAAGCCGGTCGAATAGTTGCCGAAACGACGCAGCCAGCCGACGGCCTGCTGGGCGGAAGGGGGCGCGACGATCAGCGACCCGGCAAATTCGCTCTTCTTCGTGACCGAACCGGCGTAGGTAGTTTTCGGCAAGCGGACGCCGGATTCGCGATAGGCTTCATTAAGGCGTTCGACCGCGCCGTGCGTGAAGATCGGTCCGATCGTGGGATCGACGCTCGCGAGTATTCGCTGCGCTTTGCCCAATGAATAAGCGAGGATGACGGACGCCTTGCCCCGTTCGCGGTTTCGACGCCACCAGGAATCGATCTCGCCGAAAACTTCTTCCGGCTTCGGCCAGCGATAAACCGGCAGGCCGAAGGTCGCCTCGGTAATGAAATGATGACACCGGACCGGTTCGAAGGGCTCGCAGGTCGGGTCGGGCGTCAGCTTGTAATCGCCTGAAACGACCCAGATCTCGCCCTTGTGTTCGATGCGGACCTGTGCGGAGCCGAGCACGTGCCCGGCAGGATGAAACGAAACCGAGACGCCGTTGATATCGACCGTCTTTCCATAAGGAGCGGATTCGACCCGCGCCTCTTCACCAAGCCGTGCCTGTGAAAGCAGCCGGCCGGGTTCGGCAACGAGATAGCTCCCGTGCCCGCGATAGGCATGGTCGGCATGGGCGTGCGTCACTACAGCACGCTTCACCGGCTTCCACGGATCGACGTAAAAATCGCCCGCCTTACAGTAAAGCCCGCTCGATGTGAGAGATATCAACCCGCCTCGTTTCATTTCAATAGTCTAACGTATCCGCACCGCCATGCCGCAAGGATTTGTGGATTACCTATGAGCAAAACTAGAATATGGACAGGCTATACTTCGTTACGTTCCAGACATTTGATTGAGTTAATATGAAACATCTCTTAGCAGCTGTCGGCGTATTTTTGTCGCTCGCGTCGTTCGCCTCTGCCCAGCCGGGCAAGTTCAATCTCGTTCCCAAGCCGATCTCGATCGTGGAAATGAACGAGGGCGGCTTTAGGTTCGACCGCAACACTTTTCTCGTGGTTGACCCAAATGACGACCGAACATTGGTTGACTTGTTAAATGCACGGACGGAACAGCTGTACGGCTTTAAACTCCGCACCAGAGAGAAACCGGACAAGAACCTCGGAGGAATTTATCTTTTCGCGACGGTCAAAGATCACACATTTCCATCAGGCGGTTACGAGCTTTCCGTTCAAAAAAATCGGATTGTTATAATGGCGTCCGATCCCGCAGGACGCTTTTACGCTGTCCAGACCTTGCTACAAATGATGCCCCCTGGAGCGTCGAAAGAATTTACTGTTCCTGCAGTTGTGATCCGGGACGCACCCCGTTTCAAATACCGCGGTATGCATCTCGACATCTCACGGCATTTTCAGCCGGTGGAGTTTGTAAAGAAGTTCATCGACCAGATGGCTCAGTACAAGTTCAATAATTTTCACTGGCATCTGACGGACGATCAGGGCTGGCGGATCGAGATCAAGAAATGGCCGAAGCTAACCGAGGTTGGGTCGATGCGGCCGGAAACGATGGTCGAGCGTAACTTCGTGCCGTACAAGGGCGACGGCATTCCGCACGGCGGCTTTTACACGCAGGAGCAGATAAAGGATGTGGTCGCATATGCAAAGGCTCGGCATATCAATGTGATACCCGAGATCGAACTGCCGGGGCATGCATCGGCGGCACTGGCGGCGTATCCGCAGTTTGGCTGCAAGACGGATTATCAATACAAGGTGCAGACGACGTGGGGCATTTTCAAAGAGGTATTTTGTCCGACCGAAGAGACGTTCAGCTTTCTCGAAGACGTCCTGACGGAAACGATCGCGCTGTTTCCCGATTCGCCCTACATCCACATCGGCGGCGACGAGGTACTCAAAGATCACTGGAAGGAATCCGCCTTTGTACAGGAACTGAAGAAGCGCGAGAACCTGAAGGACGAGCTTGAGGTTCAGAGCTATTTCGTCCGCCGGATCGAGCGCTTCCTTAGCTCAAAGGGCAGGAAGATGATCGGCTGGGACGAGATCCTCGAGGGCGGCCTGGCACCTAACGCGACGGTGATGTCCTGGCGGGGAATGCGCGGCGGAATCGAGGCGGCAAAGTCGAAACACGACGTGATAATGACGCCTACGACCCACGTCTATTTCGATTACGGCCAGGGCGACCCGGCCTATGAGCCGTTAAATATCGGCAGCTATGTTC
>JAUCQE010000237.1 GCA_030372865.1 Pyrinomonadaceae bacterium | reverse complement strand
CATCTTTCTGGTAGATGCCGTTTCGCGAGCGGTGGACCTTTGCGAGGTCGTTCCAGGGATAGACCTCACCGAGTTCGAATGCGTGGGTCTCGTTCTCTAAATTTAACTGTTGGGGCATTTCTTATTGCGATCCGAAAGGTCAGTCTAACTTTTTGGCGATCGGAGGCATAAGGTTGCTACCATTTTTTTGGACAGGGCTTCGGGCGGTCTTCGACCATACCGATGCCGAACTCGTTGAGGCCGTTCACGCAGACGATCACCTTCTCGATGTTCGGAAACTGCTTCGCAGTTCGGATGACGGCGTCTTCGAATCGGAGCGTAAGAAGATCGCCGGGATTTGTATCGCCGCCGACGTCTCTGGTGAAATCGATCCGGGCGGTGCGGCCGCGAATCTCGACCTTGTCGAGTTTGAGATCATCGTCATAGCGGACGGTCGTAAACTTTTCGAGGTCCTCTTCCTTTGTCGGGCCGGCGAGCAGGGCCTCGAGCGTCGGGCGAAGCGGCGCCTTCGCGTCGACATAACGGACGAACGGCACGAGGTCGTCGCCCTCCGTATCGCGGTTCATCTCCCAGAAATAGACTGTGACTTTGCGGGTCCCCTCGGTCTGTGCCGAAGTTTTCAGCGGGACAGCGAAAACGAACAAAGCAGTTAATAATACAAATACTATTACCGGGCAGCTTCGTTTTACACCGCGGTAAGTGGATGGACGAATCTTGGCGGTGATCGTTCTGAGTTCGTTTGATCGGCGGTTAACTTTCATATGTGTTTGGTTACGGACCGGGCCTGTTCATTCGCCCGCTAGTGCCATGAGGATAGTGACGGCCGCAAGAGACGCCCCGATGATCGCCATAAATATGGTCATATCCCTTGCTTCTAGCCTCGCGGTCTCCTGCTGCCGCCGGCCGGCTCGGCGGATGTACCAGCCGGCCGAAAATATCCCGCCCGTAAAAACAAGTCCGGCGAAAATAGACAGGTCACGGCTGACCGGATCGATCTTCATCACGGAATTGAGTTTTGGCGGCTCCATTATGAATACTGCTAAGAACAAAATGCCTGCGAACGTGAGGCCCATTATCACGGCCAGCAGGGTTCCCAGCGCGTAATTCAACGAGCCCACGGAGCGAATACGGTCCTCGCCGAGCAATTCCCCGCCGCATTTTCTACAGTTCTCGATCGGGTCGTAGGTCTCGCGGGCGCACTTTCGGCACTGGCGAAATTCGCCGGGATTAGTACTCATCGCTCGTTTCGGCCGCTCCAAACCTATATACCAGAAAGCCGATGGCACGGGCGGGCTTGCCGTAAACCGAAGGCCGGTTGAATTTTGAACTCAAGGCGGCACGTTCCGCCTCGGGCCAGAGGAGCTTGTTGCCGGTCCTCGCTTTTGCGGAAAGTACGGAGCCATCCTCGTCGATGAGGACCTCGACCTGTACGAGACCGGTAGCTCCCGCTGCTTTTGCAACGCGTGTGTGATAAGGTTTGTCGCCGCTGATCACCTCAAAGTTCATGAAGACATATTTATCGCCGATTACGAAGCCGTCGTACTTTGCCGACGCCTTTTTCTGGCGGGCGGCCGCGGACGAGGTTGTGGTCTTTGCTGCGGTCCGGTTTCGCGAGGTTGTTGCACGCGTCCGCCGTGAACTCGTCGTCTGTTTCGGAGCCGTCGCGTTCGCCTTTCCGGCCGCCACGCTCCCGCCGCCTTCCGATGCGCCGAACTTTGCCGCCGGTTCGTCGACCGCAGCGATCGCTCCCATCTGGGCATTCGCGGTGCCCGCGAAAACAGCCGCCGCAAACAGAATCGAAGTAAACCCGTAAATGATCTTTCTCATAATCGTACCGCCGAAAATAGTATGACGTACGGCCGGACGCAATATTGCGGCGTTAGCTCAGGATCTCGATAGTCCCCTTTGTAATGTACGCGGACAGCTCGTAACCAACGCCCGCCGATGTCCAAAATGCCGTCGCGTTCAAAGCCCGCACCGATCCAGTTGTTATATTGGTTCATCTTTCTCCTGTGAATTGTTAGTTGGTGTTAGCTCGATCTTGTACTACCGGGACGCCGAATGTCTTTGGGTTTGTGCTAATAGTTCCTAAAGATTGCTAAACTGTGCCTGCCGCCGGTTTCCCGGCCTTGTTTCACGTGAAGAAAGCCATCCGCAAAGTATGGAGAATTCTGCCGCCGGGCGTGCGGCTGGGGATAGTTCGCGCGACGCAAAGGAAATTTACGTTTTCGGCCGCGGTGTTCGTCGTGGACGAAGAGGGCCGCGTTTTGCTGCTTAACCATGTCCTCAGGCCCTTCTCCGGCTGGGGGCTTCCGGGCGGCTTTATCGGCCACGGCGAGCAGCCGGAAGAGGCGATCCGCCGTGAATTACTCGAAGAGGTCGGGATCGAGCTTGAGGACCTTAAGATGTACCGGATAAGGA
This sequence comes from Pyrinomonadaceae bacterium, assembly GCA_030372865.1. Taxonomy (GTDB): domain Bacteria; phylum Acidobacteriota; class Blastocatellia; order Pyrinomonadales; family Pyrinomonadaceae; genus OLB17. The sequence goes on along the minus strand of JAUCQE010000237.1, from coordinate 3,544 downwards.
CGATCCGCAAGCACGTCGAGATATTGTTCACCGCTGCTCCGAAAGGCGATGCGCGGGTGTTGAGCCGCGAGATCATTGAGCTTGGATGGTTCGCGTGCGGTGAATTGCCTGGGCAGATAGGCAAAACCCAGCGTGAAATGATCGAAAGGCTTTTAGGGTGCCGCGATTGATAAAGTGGCAGCAGGCGGCTAAGATAGAGGTTTCGTATCTGAAGACATTTTCTTTCCTGCAGGAGACATACATGGTTGACCTTATCCCCTCTCCCGAATCAGTAATGGAGATCTTACAGTCCACGGGCGCATACAGACGCGGGCATTTTATTTACCCGAACGGCAAGCACGCGTCGCACTATTTTCAGATGCCGCTGGCATTTCGCTACTACGACAACGCCCGCGTTCTTTCCGTCGGCCTGAGCCGTATGTTCAGGATGAAGAAAGAGATCTCGAGCAAGCTGCCGAAGGTTTCGGTCATCAGCCCGAGCCCGGGCGGAATCATGGTCGCTTTCGGCGTCCGCGAGGCCCTCGGTGCCGACCAGATCTACTGGGCTGAGATGGAGAACGGCACGCGCCAGTTCCGCCAGTACATCGGCAAGGGCGATGTTTACCCGGCGATAATCGTTGACGATATCGTCCGCTCCGGCCGGGCTATCGAGGAGACAGTCAAGCTCGTCGAAGAGCTCGGAGCCGAGGTGATCGGTATCGGGGCGATCGTGCGGTTCGAAGATTCGCCGAACGAGTTCAACGGCATCCCGCTCCACAGCCTGATGACGTTCGACGTGAACTTCTACGAAACGGAAGAAGAGTGGAAAAAATCCCGCAGCGCTTCGGACGCGGAAAAAGAAACGGTCAGGTTCTAGTTATTCGCGTCGCTTTTGCTTAGTTTGTTTGGGTTGATTCTTTTTTTCCTTGCGCGGTTTTGCCCATCGTTCACGTTTGATAACGGGTTCGATTGCGGAAAGCCGCGCGGCCATTTGTACGGAGTTGTTGGCGATCTTGCTTGCCGTCAGCAACGCCGCCTCAACATCCTTCGCTCCCGCCTTTGAGAAAGAGCGGTAAAGGGCGGGCACGCGAAGGAAATTGGCCCGATCGTCCCAATAAGCCGCTCGCTGATCGCTCGAACGTATCTCTGAAAGCGCATTGAGCGCTCCGACCGCCTCGCCCAGTAGCGCCTCCGACAATGTGGGCATCACTTCCGCGGTCTCGGCAGAAATCGAGAATATCGCCCTCACAAGCTCGCCGCCCGTCATCGCGTTAAGCCTCTGTTCGATTTCCGACTCGACCGCGGGAAGCTGCGCCTCAAGATCGGCGCTCGGCTTCGACCGTGCGATTTCGACCGCGTACCGCAGAGCATTTTGGTTGTCCTTGATCTGGCGAACACTCGCTACGGCCTCGGACGGACGGCCGCGCTCCAATTCGTATCGGGTGAGCGATGCAAGCAAAAGGTCGGTCCAAGTGTTCCTGCGCGGTTCGCTCGATAGTTTCGAAATTGCCGCTCGGGCCGCATCGAAGTCCTTTCGCGTAATCGCCTCCGCAATTTCGTCGTCCGTCGCTTCCTCAGCTGACGCTCGCTGGAGAAATGCCCGCACGGTTCCGACCTGAGCGTCCACTAATGATCGGACTCCGGGCTCGACGCGTCCCCGCAATGAGGCTGCGCGCACAACCAGTTCGGGCAGCTTCTCACGGTCACCGCGTTCGCCGATGGCGACCAGAGCTCCCGATACCACAGCGAGGCCAAGGTTCCGCAAACCAATATCATGATCGGTGAAACCGCCGGCGGCTATTAGCTCGCCTTCGCTTTCCCGAAGTGCGCGCGACAAGACCGATTCGGCAACTACGGCGAATCGAGTGCGCACCGCGCGGTCGCTGGCGGCGGTGTCGACAATCGGGGAAAAGCTTGGTACCGACGGGAAGGCGTAAAGCATCAGAGTGTTGAGTCCGCCTAGCGCGAGCGCGGTCGGCTGCTCGGCGATAACGTCCAACGCATAGATAGCTAATTCGTTGGCAAGCTGTGGATCACGTTCACGCATCCGCTTCAGGACATTGGCAGTCATGGCGGGCGTGTTGCCAGAGAGCGACGTTCGCAGGACAGTCGCGGCGGAGGCCACGTCATCCTCCGCAAGCTGGTAAGAAAGAAACCCCATTCGCCGGCCTGCGGGGTTGGTACCGGAAACGCGGTCCGCAAGCTCGCCGGACGGCGTGGAGCGAGCAGCATCGGCCTTTTGAATAAGCTCCTGGGCCAACGCGGAATCGAGCGGGTAGAGAATTTCGAGAACCTGCAGTCTTGCGTCATCCTCTTGACGAGAACCGTCATCGGTCGTGAGATCGATGGTATTCCATATCTGCCGGAACGATTCTCGTCCCCGTTGCCGTTCCATCCGCCATGTGAGCGCTGCTGCTCTCGCCTGAACGCGCACCCGCGGGGCGAGTTCGATGATTCGTTCGGATTTTGCTATGACATCGTCGAGTTCGCGGGTGGCCATCTCTCGCTCTTTCAAGCGCTGTTCGGTTTTTTGAGCCTTGAGTTCTGCAGTCGATACAAGTGCCATGGCGATCACAACTAAAGCTATTCCGTATCGCATCTCGACCTCCGTGCAAACGCTAGACTTGGGGGCATTCTTCCATCAGATATCCGCACCGACGCGCACAGTTGTAAACCGCATAAACGCTGAGGCCTACACAAAGGGCTCATGCTACCCAGCACTGGTTTGCGCAGGACTCCATACACGAAAGCACCACATCTGGGGGAACTTGTTCCGCTAAACAATTTGCGAAGCAACCGGCGTCACGGGTTCGCTTGCCGGATATCGGAGTTTTTTCGCTTGGCGCCTTGTTCGCGGCGCTATTTGCCGTCTTTCCGGCATTACTTTTAACCGCGGTATCGCTGCAGCCTGCATGCACATGGGCATGACCACCCTCATGATTGTGCGTTCGAACAGCCGCAGATGTGCTAATCGACAAGACTCCGAACAAGGTGACGAGGGTCAATAAACTCTTAGTCATTCGCTTTACTTTACGCATTTTCCGTTCCTCATAGAAATCGAAAATCAGTGCTCGGAATTCTATTCGCGCACTTATGCTGTGTCAAGCTTTTGTGTTAGCAAAAGTTCCGGGCAAATATTTAGTGACGAAGTTTCAGTTCGCGCTGGAGTTCGCCGCGTTCGACGTAGAGCCGCAGAAACCGTTCGCGCTCGCCCAGGAATCGCAGGATAGCCCTCGCCCAGCCGCGATATTCCGCGAAGTACTCGAGCGTAATGAGGGCGATCCAGCCGGCGAAGAACGAGAGCGGGATCGAGGCGAGCGCGGGCCGCCAGTCCCAAAAATAGTAGATCAACGCCGCGATGATGAGCCACGTGAGCGGCATGAAGATGATGCCGGCGAGGACCTTAACGGTCGAGGCGATGTCGTCTGCGTCGTGGCGTGTGTAGATCGCGGCCAATAGCTTTGTTATCTGATAAGCCGGCGTGTGAATAATGGTGCCAATCATCGCGACTGGAAACAAAAGGACTAGATACCAGGTCTGAACCTGTCTCTTATACACATCTGAC
>JAUCQE010000236.1 GCA_030372865.1 Pyrinomonadaceae bacterium | reverse complement strand
CCACCGAGTGGGAAGAGGTCCAGGGCGAAGACCCGAATTCGACCGATGGCGAGCAGGGCATGGTAAACGTAAAGAGCACCGCCCCCGGGACGGACAGCAACGGCAAAGCGTTCTCAGAGTATTGATCACCATTATTCAATGTTCTCATTTTTTACCCAACCGACATTTCCAAAGGCCGCTATCGGTATCGAAAAGGACCGTATCACCGCCGTCGCTCTCGAGCGTGAATCGTCACGCCGGTTTGCCGTACGGCAGGCGGCCTCGGTCGAGCTTCCGTCAGGGCTGATCGACCCGACATTTACCGGAAAGAACATTGCCAACCTCGGCGAGTTCCGGCTGCTGCTTGAAGAAGCCGTGATGACCGCCGGGTTGATGGCCCAACGTTCATGGTCGGTGTCGCTTCCGAGCAACACGGCCCGAACGGCTATCCTCAACGTTGAGAACGTCACTGGTGCCAAGTCCGATTCCGAGGAAATCCTTGACTGGAAAGCCGAGCAGACATTTGGTGCTCCGGCAGGTGAACTTCGTATCAGCCGCCGAAAGATCGCAAACGGTGCCGACGGCAAGTCCAGGTTTTTTGCGACCGCCGTTAAGCTCTCAGTGCTCGACGAGTACGAAACGGTATTTGACGACTTGGGCTGGAAGGCCGGTCTGATCCTGCCGCGAGCAGTCAGCGAAACGAAGTGGCTTTTGAACGAGGACTCTGATGCCGACTCGCTGCTCGTCAGCATCCAGGAAGACGGCTTTACCGCCCTTTTGCTTCACGGCGGCGAGCCTAATGTGGTGCGGACCGTTACCTGTTCGCAAAGCGAACTCGACGACGAGATCTACCGGCTTCTGATGTTCTGGCACGACCGCTTCGCGAGCACGGCGGGGGCTGCATTGGAAAAGTTTCTTTTGGTCGGCAACGGCCCCGCACCGTCGAGGATCGCGCAGATATCATCCGAGGCACTGGGCAGGCCGCTTTCCGTGCTTGCACCGGAGGATATCGGTCTCGCTCTTCCGGTTGGGTCCGGCCTTGGATTTGAGGACCTTGCTGCACCTGCGGGCCTCGCCTCGCTTGGTTGGCGATGACGCGAGATTAATGATTTCCGAGCCACCCGTTCAACGCGAGGCGGCTTATTTGTTTTGAAGACTTGCATCCGAAGGACGATTTGACCAGAATAGCGTTAGGGTCATATTAATGTCATCTGCGTCAATCACTGCTGAGTCACTCAAATCGCTGACGGACAAGGAATTGATCGTCTCGGCGGTCGTCGGTTCAGAGCCGAGCTTCGAAGAACTCGTCCGGCGCTATCAGCGTCCGATCACGAGCTACGTCTACAGGATGCTCGGCGATTACGACTCCGCTCTTGACGTGACCCAGGAAGTCTTCATAAAGGTCTTCAACTCGCTCGACCGCTACAGCTCCGAATACAAGTTCTCGACCTGGCTATACCGGATCGCCCACAACGCCGCGATCGACCACATGCGTCGAAATTCGGTTAATGCGCAGAGTCTTGAAACCGAAAATCCCGACGGTGCGTATGAACTCCAGATCGAAAGCTCGCTGCCGTCTCCTGAAACGGAGCACGAACGCAGCGAATGGAGAATGGAGATCGAAGCAGTGGTCAAGTGCCTTCCGGCAGCATATCGCGACCTCATATTGCTGAGGCACTCAAATGACCTGAGCTACGATGAGATCGCAACGGTGACCGGCCTTCCGCTTGGAACGGTCAAGAACCGTTTGTTCCGGGCACGTGAGATGATGCGTGAGATCCTCATCGGCCGCGGTTTCAAAGGTATTTGACGCGAAGCCTGCAATTCTCCGTTCATTTTGCTTCGATCTTGAAGCTTGATGCGCGATATTCCCGAAAATTTTCCAGAGTGTAAGCGTTCCGCAGAGATCGCCGCGTTTCTCGACGGCGAACTC
>JAUCQE010000235.1 GCA_030372865.1 Pyrinomonadaceae bacterium | reverse complement strand
CCAGGACCACAACCGGCATCGTCTCCGGATTCTGATTATCCGCGAGGTACGGCTCCGTCATACCCTCGAGCCGGCCCTTTTGCGTAAAAACATTCTGTCCTCGGGAAAGGAACGTGTTCGCGACACGGTAGGCCTGGCCGACAAGGCCGCCGCCGTTGTTCTTGAGATCGAGTATCAACTGCGACATACCCTGAGCCTTCAGAGATTTCATCGCCTCCACGAATTCGCTATAGGTCGTCTGGTTGAAGCCGCCGGTCATTGCTATGTAACCGACACCAGGACGGATCATATAGGATTCGGCAATCGAAGGCTGTGAGACCGCGTCCCTAAATATCTGGACGACTTCACGCTTTCCGGTACCGTGCCGCTCAACCACTAGTTTTGCCGGGGTTCCACGGGGTCCGCGAAGAAAATTACGGACCTCGGGAAACGCTTTGCCTACCATAGAAGTGCCGTTCACCTCTAGGATCTTGTCACCATAGCGAAGGCCAGCGCGATGGGCGGGCGCGTTCTCGAACGTCGCCCTTATATACGTCCCAACGACCTTGCCGTCCGGATCGCTCAGGTCTCCTATCGTCGCCCCGATACCGAAGTATTGTGAACGCTGATCGGTGCGAAACTCCTCGAACTCCTTAGCATCGAAGTAATTCGAATGCGGATCGAGCGACTGAAGCATCGAATCGATCGAGGACTTGAAAACGTCGTTGTAATTGATCTTTTTGCCAACCACGTGGTTCGCCTCGATCACCGAAAGTGCTTCGGCAATATCGGCCTCGATCTTTTCCGCCGTCACCCTCGTCGACGCCGGAGCCGCGGCTCTTCGCGTGGCATTATCCGTGACCTTCGAGACCGATTGGTCCTGCGAAAATACTGGTGTTGAAAGCGAAATGGAAAGTAGTAGTGCGAAAAGCAGGAAAGGGCGTCTTATCACTTCTAGAAATCTCCCTTGAAAAAACCGCAGAAATAGAACAAAAGTTCGCAAAATGATAACATTCCTTTGAGGAAAACGCGATCGAAATAGTTGCACGTCCAAGCCGCACTTTCCGTTTTTAGCACCGCCATCCCGAGCGTACATTTGAAGATGAATATACTTTTCCCACTTATCTACATATTTTCCATCGGAGCGACATTCTGTTTCGCACAAGGCACCAACGAACCTGTTACTGCGATGCCGATTGAATGGAAGCGGTATAGATACTCTGAATTGAACGTCTCCGTCATGATGCCGAAACCGCCGCTAAAACTAGTTCGGGTGGCTGAATGTGCAGAAACCGAGCAGCATTCTTTGTTCGCGTACGCAAGTTTAGCAGTTTATGAACTAACGATTTGGCGATCTACGAGCAAATCGGCGCCGAGAGATTGCGATACAAGCTCGAAGTTCGACGCCGAGCAGTTGTTTACGCTACTGTCGAAGAATGCTTCCGAGGGAATAACCGAATCGGAAGATGGGACAAAAGAGTCTCGATCAAAATCGGCAGACGGCCACTCCAGAATAATTCTTGACCGAAAGCGGGGATTGCTTGCAGAGTTCCGAGTGCACACATCCCAGCCTGACGAGATTCCCGCTGATCGTTTTCTTGCCTCGGCCGACACCAAAGGAGAGTTTAAAGCGGACGGGTTTGTTACTGATATGAAGCAAATGGTTGGCGACGCGGAGATCTCGACGGCGTCTTCTAATAGGGCGGCTGGAACAAGTTCAATATCTGCGAATTATCGCGTCATCCGTCAACCGCAAGCCGCTTACACCAACGCCGCCAGGATCGAAGGTTATTCCGGTGCGGTGCGTCTTAAAATGACGCTCCTTTCGAACGGAACCGTCGGCAAGGTGGAAGTCGTAAAATCTGCTCCGTATGGTTTGACTGATACTGCGATCGAAGCTGCAAAAAAGACCGTGTTAGGTCCGAAGATCAACAACGGACAGCCGGTTTCCATTATTATCACGCGCGAAAACACCGCAACGA
>JAUCQE010000234.1 GCA_030372865.1 Pyrinomonadaceae bacterium | reverse complement strand
GACATAAAGCGTGCGGTCCAGATCATCAGCTTCCATGTCGTCGCGTTCCTGGTCGTCCGGCTTCTCGCGGCGAGGCTTTCGGAACGGAGGTCGTCGGGCGAAGAGCTGAAAGAGACGGCCAAGAGCCTGGCCAACCTTCGAGCGCTTCACGAGCGCATAGTTGAATCGATCAAATCGGGCCTCATAACCACCGACCTCGACGGCACGATCTACTCCGCAAACGCCGCCGCGGTCGAGATAACGGGCCTCAAGGCAGACGACCTGAAAGGGCGTTCGATATTCTCGCTTTTCCCTGATATGACCGCGGCCATTCAGCACACGGTCGACGCTGCGGACCGCTCAGAGCCGGCACCGCGGTTTGAAACAGACCTCGTGACGCCCGAAGGCTTCGCGGTACATATCGGTTACAACATCTCGTATCTGTACTCCGAGAATCTTGAAGAATCAGGCTTGATCATCACGTTTCAGGACCTCACCGAAATACGTTCGATGGAGGAAAGTATCAGGCGAAAGGACCGGCTTGCGGCGGTCGGACGAATCGGTGCGGGCCTTGCTCACGAGATACGCAATCCGCTCGGTGCGATGCGCGGTGCGATTCAGGTGCTCGAATCGACAACGCCACCGGATTCGATGCAGTCGGATCTAATGGGCATTATCCTTAGAGAATCGGACCGGCTGAACAGCATCATCACGAGCTTTCTCAACTACGCTAAGCCGAAGGCCGGCGATTTCACAGAGGTGGACGTTTGCGAGGCGATCCGCGAGACGGCCACGCTGATGCGTCATAGCCCGGACATAAAGCCTGAGCACCAGTTGGTCGAGGAGATCCCGAACACGCCTGTCTTCGTATTTGCCGACGTAACGCAGATAAAGCAGATCTTCTGGAACCTGGCTCGCAACGCAATACAGGCGATGCCCGACGGCGGAACACTGACCATTTCGGTCTCGGAGATACCGAACAAACGCGTCCGCATTGTATTCCGTGACAGCGGCGTCGGCATGCCGCCGGAACGGGTCGAACAGCTTTTCGAGCCCTTTGCGACGTCGACGACCGGCGGCACCGGACTCGGGCTCTCGATCGTTTACCAGATCATCCGTGATCACAATGGCGCTATCAGCGTCCGAAGTGCAGAGGGCGAGGGCACCGCGATCACCGTCGACCTGCCGATCGAGAATGTTCGCTCTACGGGCCAGGAAATACGGTCGGCGGCGCCGCAGCAGCCCGTGACCACGCTCGAGGCATATCTGAACGTGAAAGGCGACCAAACAAAAGTTTCTTCTTGAAACTTCCGGCAAACATCTGTGAAAATAGTAGCGGCCAAACGGTTTTTACCGTCGCTCGGTCTCCCTTCTTTTTTCCGAAATACAACTTGAACGATGTCAAACATACTGATCGTCGATGACGAACAAAGCTACCGGCAATTGTTAAGCCTGGTATTTGAAGGCAACGGCCACGTCATCCGCACGGCCGATAATGGCCGGATGGCTCTGCAGCTGCTCCAGCAGGAGCCCGCGGACGTGATCATCTCAGACGTCCGGATGCCCGACATGGACGGCATCGAAATGCTGCGTGAGGTTCGGCAGACAATGCCCGACGTCGGCGTTATCTTCATGACCGCTTTCGCGTCGGTCGAGAGTGCCCGCGAGGCATTCAAGCTCGGTGCCGACGATTTCGTCACGAAACCCTTCGACGTCGAAGAACTCAAACTCATCGTCAATAAAACGCTCGAAAAGCAGGCTCTCATCGACGAGAACCGTGCGTTCAAGCGTGCACAGCGTGAACGGGGCAGCGTAAAGAACATCGTCGGCAGCTCGCCGAAAATGCAGGCGATCTTTCAGATGATCGAGACGGTCGCCGAGGTCCAGTCGACCGTTTTGATCAATGGCGAGAGCGGTACGGGTAAAGAGCTCGTTGCACGGGCAATCCATGACATGAGCCCGCGTGCCGAAAAACCTTTCGTCTCTATCAACTGCGGCGCGTTCACCGAGACCCTGCTTGAATCTGAGCTATTCGGCTACATTAAAGCTGTCTCTTATACACATCTCCGAGCCCACGAGACAGCG
>JAUCQE010000233.1 GCA_030372865.1 Pyrinomonadaceae bacterium | reverse complement strand
GGAAGTACGAAGGTGCAGCCTGAGCCCGACAAGAAAGATGTCATTCGCCCCGATGTCGCGTACATCATGAACGACATCATGAAAGACATTATCAATCGCGGCACGGCGGCACAGGCACAAGGCTGGGGATTTAAGAACGTGGACGGCAAGACCGCATTTGCCGGCAAGACCGGCACGTCACGCGACGGTTGGTTCGCGGGCTTCACGCCGGAACTTGTGACCGTCGTCTATGTAGGCTTTGACGACAACGATGATCTCGGAATGAAAGGGTCGGACTCCGCGATGCCGATCTGGGCGGATTTTATGAAGGCGGCGCTCGAGCGGCATCCGGATTGGAACGGCGACTGGGCGATGCCCGCGGGCGTTCGAAAGGCCGAGATCGATATTCGCAACGGCTCGCTTGTAAGGGAACTAGACGGGCTTGCGGCGACACCGGCCAAGGCCGAGCCTTCACCGACCGCAACGCCTGTCGATGCTTACAAGGACGACCCCGACTGGGCGGTGCCCGAAACCCCGGTGCCGACCGAGGTTTTTGTTACGAACGTCCCGGACGAATTCAGGCGGGTCGAACTGTTTATCGGCGGAACGATCCCGAACCGTAGGCTTCTCGACGAAACCGAGATCCTCGGAAGCGACGTTGCCATTCCCGAAGCCACACCTACGCCGCTCGACGGTACATGGGAAGAGCGTGGAAACTCGAACTCAGCCCGCGAGTCCGTTCCGGTCGAAGAAAACTCGAACCGCTCGCGGCGGGATCAGTACGAACGGTCACGGATCACGGTTTCCGTTTGCCCGCTGACCGGCATGCGTGCCTCTATCAATTGTCCCGTCCGCGAGCCGCGGTCATTCGTAAAGGGCAGCGAACCGCGGGACTTCTGCGACATCCATCGTTAGACGTAAAGACTCTACAGTAAAAAGAAAGGCTTCGCATTTCGCGAAGCCTTTCTTCATTCACGATCTCGAAACGGTTAATACTTCATTCCGAGCTCTTTCACGAGGAACCCGTAGATGTCGGTCAGTTCTTCGATCTGCTTCGCGGTCGGTTTGCCCGCACCGTGGCCTGCCTTGGTCTCGATGCGGATCAGGATCGGCTTATCGCCGCCCTGTGCTTCCTGCAACGCGGCTGCGTACTTGAAGCTGTGGGCGGGGAAAACACGGTCGTCCGTATCCGCCGTCGTTACCATCGTAGCCGGATACTTCGCCCCGGCCTTCACGTTGTGCAGCGGTGAGTAGCTGTAGAGCACCTTGAACTCGTCCGGCTTTTTCGGGTCGCCGTAATCGGATTTCCAGAATGCGCCGACCGTGAACTCGGTGAACCGAACCATGTCCATCACGCCGACCGCCGGCAACGCCGCACCGAAAAGTTCCGGGCGTTGGTTGAGCACGGCACCGACGAGCAGCCCGCCGTTCGAACCGCCCTGAATGGCGAGCTTCGGCTGGCTGGTGTACTTGTTCGCGATCAGGTATTCACCCGCCGCGATGAAGTCGTCGAACGTGTTCTGCTTTTTGAGAACAGCACCGTTCGCCCACCATTCTTTGCCGTATTCGGCACCGCCGCGGATGTTGGCAAGGGCAAAAATTCCGCCCATTTCCATCCAGACGGCACGGCTGACCGAAAAGCCCGGCGTCTGCGAAATGTTGAAACCGCCGTAGCCGTAAAGGATCGTCGGATTCGTACCATCAAGCTTGATGCCTTTCTTATGGGCAATGAACATCGGCACACGCGTGCCGTCCTTGCTGTTGAAAAAGACCTGCTTGACCTCGTACTTTGAGCCGTCGAACTTGACCGGCGTCGTGCGGAACACCGTGCTCTTGCCGGTCTTCATATCGTAGTGATAGATGGTCGGCGGAGCGTTAAAGCTCGAGAAGCTGTAAAACGTTTCGGTCGCGTCCTGCTTGCCGCCAAAGCCGCCGGCAGAACCGATGCCCGGAAGCTCGACATCGCGGACGTGCTTGCCGTTCTTGTCGTAGATCTTGATGTTCGTGTATGCGTCCTTCAGGTAATTCGCAACGAACTGGTTGTTGATCATCTGCACGCCGTTCAGCGTGTTTTCGCTCTGTGGGATCACGTCTTTCCAGACACGTGCGCGTGCGAGGACATTAACGCTGACAAGCTTTCCGCGTTCCGCATCTTTGTCCGTGCGGAAGTAGAAGACCGGGCCGTCGTTGCCGACAAATCCCCAGCTATTCGTGCGGTCTGAGATCAGCGGAATGATCGGTGAATCTGGCCTCGTGAGATCTTTGAAATGGACCTCGTTCATCCGCTGCGTGCCCTTTGAGGTCGAGATCACGTACCACTTGCCGTCTTCGGTGACGCCGCCGCCCGATGTGAGTTCGCCGTCGTCATTACGTTCGTAGATGACCTTGTCGTCGGAGATCGGCGTTCCGAGCTTGTGGAAATAGATCTTCGGGAATCGGTTCGCGGCACGAAGTTCGGCACCGGCTTCCGGGGCCGGATAACGCTGGTAGAAGAAACCGGAGTTGTCCTTTAGCCACGCGACGCCGCCCTGACGGTTCGGCGGCAGAGTATCAGAAAGATGCTCGCCGGTCGCGGTGTTCATTATCTTCCACTCGGTGCGGTCCGAGCCCGAACGCGCGATGCCGTATGCCCAAAGCTTGCCGTCGTCGGTGAACGACGAGCCGCTGAGCGAGACCGTGCCGTCGGTGGAGAGCTTGTTCGGATCGAAGAAAACCGTTCCGGGCTTGTCCTTCGAATCCGTGCGGTAGAGGACACTCTGATTCTGCAGCCCGTCGTTGCGGGTATAGAGATAGAAGCCTTCTGTGATCTTCGTCGGAGCGGACACGCGTTCGTAGTTCCAGATCTCCGTCAGGCGCGCCTTGATGCGGTCACGCTCCGGGATCGTGTTCAGATACGATGCCGTGAGCTTGTTTTGCTGCTCGATCCATGCCTGAGTATCGGCAGAACCGGTATCTTCCATCCAGCGATACGGATCCGAAACTTTAGTTCCGTGGTAGTCGTCTACCTGGTCGACCTTTTTCGGCTTTGGATAGGTAAGGGTCTGTTGGGCCGGTATTGAAACCGCCAACATCGAGGTGAGAGCGAAGATAAAAGTGAGCTTTCTAAACATGTAGCGGACTAACCTCGTCGAATTGGATTTGTTCGACAATTATAGTCCGCCTGGTGTCGGTAGAAAACTGCTGAAGTTGATTTAGAACACCGGAAGGTCTTCGACGACGTGCTCGCGGCCGATCGAACGGATCTCGGTGACGCGGTCGGAGGGCAGCCAGATCGGGTGTTGGTAGAGCCGGCGTTCGGTCTCGTCGCGGCCCTTCGGCTTGGCGAGCAGGTAGCCCTGGCCATAGTCGCAGCCTAGATTCTGAAGCACAGCAAGCTGCGCTTCGGTCTCGATGCCTTCGGCGACGACACGCATTTTAAGGTTCTTTGCGAGCGAGATGATGGTCTGCAGAATGCCGGAATTCTCGCCGTGTTCGCCGACATTCTTTACGAACGAGCGGTCGATCTTGAGCGTGTCGAACGGCAGTCGGTGCAAATAGCTGAGCGAAGAGTAACCGGTCCCGAAATCATCAATGCTCAGCCTGACGCCGATGGCCTTCAGCCGCTTGAGCAGATTGATGGTCCGCTCGGCGTTCTCCATGGCCGAGCTTTCCGTGATCTCGAGCTTGAGCGTTGCCGGGTCGATGCCCGAAGCATCGAGAGCCGCTTCGACCTCATCGACCAAATTGTCGTTCGACAAGTGCTTGCCCGATATATTCACGCTGACCACCAGGTTGCGGTAATCGGGCGAGATCTGCTGCCATTCGGCGATCTGTCGGGTAGTTTCCTGCAAGATCCAAACCGTTATCGGCTGGATGAGATCAGAACTCTCGGCGATCGGGATGAACTTGCTTGGCGGGATCAGTCCCAGTTCGCTGTGGTTCCATCGAAGCAGTGCCTCGAAACCGACAAGACGGCCGTCGCTGAGGGAGACGATCGGCTGATAGCTCATCGCAAACTCATTCCGTTCAATAGCATGCCGCAGGTCCATCTCAAACCGGACGCGCTCAAGGAAACGGTGACGAAGCTCTTTTGTGAAAACCGCCGGGCCGTCATTACGCTCTTTTGCGTAATGCATGGCGATGTCGGCGTCGCGAAGGATCTCTTCCGGCGTTTCGTATTCGGCATCGCACGGTGCGATCCCGATGTTCACGTCGATGGATATCTTATTGCCGCTGAGAGAGAACGGCTGCGTGATGCTGCGGTGAATCTTGCGGGCGACCTTCTGGGCCTTGCCGGCAGTCGCAAGGTTTCTGAGGATTATCGCGAATTCGTCTCCGCCGATACGGGCGACCGTGTCTTCCGGGTTGACGATGCGGGTGAACCGCTTCGCGGCGATCGAGAGCACCTTGTCGCCGATGGTATGGCCGAGTGTGTCGTTTATGTTCTTAAAGCTGCGGATGTCGAGGAAGAGGACCTGGAAATTCGTTGACGGGTCGTCCTTATAGTTCTGGATCAGACCGTGAAGGATCTCGTTCAGCTTTTTGCGGTTCGCAAGGCCGGTCAGCGAATCGTGAAGGGCGGCAAATTGAAGGTCTTTCTCGCTTCGCCGCAGAGCGTCGTTCGCCCTTGCTTCCTTTTCGAGCGACGACGCAAGTTCCTGCGCGTATTTCTCCGCCTCTCGGCGCCGGCCGCGTTCGGCCTCGGCCTTTTGCCGTTCCGCCTCCTCGACATTCTCGATCGCCCGGTTTATCTCCGCGATCGACTGGCGGTAGTTAACGAATGCAATGGCTAGCGCGATAGAGGCGATCGCCGCGGTGACGATATCGCCAAAGTTGATGAGTTTGTAAACCAGCCCCGCGATGCCGGCTCCGACGATCTGTGTCATCGAGCTCGTAAAGCAATCGCGTTTCCATGTTTCCCACGGATTTGAGCCGTCCTTCAGCGACTGAAACGCGGCCGCGAGCAGCGAGGAGCCGAGGAACTGGATCAGGGCCAGAATGCCCAACGCCGTGATCAGGTGCTGTGTCCGCGTGATGTCGGTCGGCCCGAGTAGGCTGTTCTGGATCAAGGTCCAGAGAAAATACGTGATCGTCGTTGCGACGATGTTCAGCGAGATGTTGGTCGGTATCATCAACCGCCCGAACCGAAACCCGCGAGAACGCAGGAAAATGCAGTTCGCCGTCGTTTCAAATAAGGAAACGATGACCGCCGCCTGGCCTCCGTAAAGAAGAAGGGTCAGGAAAACGAGAGCATCCGAAAAGCTGATCGCGAACTTTGAGCGGGGAAGCGTCAGGCTCATTCGCGGTGCGATGGTGACCGCGAAGGCAAGTATCAGGAAGAACTTCCATTTAAATACGTCAAGAGACAGCGTCGCCAACGCTGCTAGCAGGCAGACGGCTCCGAGAAAGATGACCGCGGCCTTTGTGTAGCTCGAGACCTTATCTCTGAACATAAAACGGAGTGTCAGTGTTCCGGTTGGGTGTTTCCGGGCGAGGACAGGCTGACGCCTTTTAAGGCAAGTGCAAAACACTTGCAAACAGAGTTTATCACAAGCGTCCAAGGCTACGCCACAAAAAAAATGAGGATATCGGGGAGAGATGTATACGAAATAACCAGATTAATGGTGTATACGGGCTATACAAATAGCTAAATGCTGCAAATACGAGAGTTACCGGCTTTAATGGGGCTGGTGTTTAGTGGGTATCCAGCTGAACGGCTTTTGAAAGGCACCTCCGCTCGGACACGGCCCTCTCTGTAAACTGTTGATATCAAGACATTTGTGGCTACGCCGCGCGGCCGGAGAACCATTGGCACGACTGTTGTTATATGAAGAGCATCACGAAGCCTAGGGCTTCCAACTTGAATCAACTAGGAGACTGAGAAAAATGAGAAACGTAAAGAACTTCTTCGCTGCAGCCACTATGATGGTAGTTCTGGTTTTCGGGACCACATTCGCTCACGGCGGGATCATCGTAGCAGGCTTTGGCGAGAAGACCCGCACGACCACGACGAAGACCGAGGTCTGCACCGAGCCGCAAGGCAAGGTTGACTGGGGTATCATCGTGGCCGGCATGGGCATCATCGTTGCCGGTTTCGGTATCATCGTAGCCGGTGCGACCGAAGCCCCGACCGAATGCGGCATCATCGTCGCAGGCTAGTTCAAATCTAATTCACCCCAACAAAAAAGCTATATTCCCACACCTCCACGGGCGGCCCTGTCGATAACCTCGGCAGGGCATTCTCATTTTCGGGCGTCAGCGCGAGCCGACCGCGAGCTTTCTAAGAGCATCGACCGACCGCGGCAGCGCATCAAGTGCCGCTTCGACATCTTCGGCCGTATTGTATTTTCCGAAGCTGAACCGGATCGCCCCGCGGGCGAGTTCGTCGCCCTTTCCGAGAGCCCTGATGACCGGCGACGGCTCAAGCGAGCCGGACGAGCACGCAGAGCCCGTTGAGACAGCGATGCCCTGCATATCAAGGTTTATCAGCAGCCCTTCGCCTTCGATCCCGGTGAAAGAAATGTTCGAGATATTCGGCAGACGCGCGTCTCGGCGGCCGTTGATAGAGGCTCCGGGAATGTTCTCAAGCACGCGGTCTTCGAACATATCCCGCAGTTTGCCGGTACGTTCCCCAAAGTCCTGAAACTCGGCCTTTGCCATCTCCGCGGCCTTGCCAAAGGCGGCGATGTGGGCGACCGGTTCGGTGCCGCCGCGGATGCCGCGTTCCTGGCGACCGCCGATATTCTGTGCGTGCAGCCGTGTTCCCCGACGTATATAAAGTGCGCCGATGCCTTTCGGGGCATATATCTTATGCGCGGAAAGCGAGAGAAGGTCGCAGCCGAGTTCCTCGACATCGACGGCCATCTTTCCGGCTGCCTGGACCGCGTCGGTGTGAAACCAGATCTTGCGTCCGTCCTTACGAAGCTCGCGGACGAGTTTGCCGATCTCCGCCGCTGGCTGCAGCGTGCCGATCTCGTTGTTCGCGAACATTACCGTGATAAGGGCCGTATTCTCGCGGATCGCGGCGGCTACGTCCTCGATGCGGACGAGGCCGTCCTCATAGACCGGCAGATAGGTAACCTCGACGCCGTCTTTCTCGAGGTCTTCGCAGACGTTGGCAACGGCCGGGTGTTCGATCGCGGATGTGATGATATGCGGACGCTCGTCTGGCCGTGCCC
The DNA here is from genome assembly GCA_030372865.1 of Pyrinomonadaceae bacterium. Classification (GTDB taxonomy): domain Bacteria; phylum Acidobacteriota; class Blastocatellia; order Pyrinomonadales; family Pyrinomonadaceae; genus OLB17. Next base: position 3,323 of record JAUCQE010000233.1, on the reverse strand, counting down.
GAAGCAACTGTTCGATCAGCCCGCGGACCGCGAGGTTATTCGCCTCGGTGCCGCCCGATGTAAAGACGATCTCGTTCGGCCGCGAATTGACGAGCCCAGCGACCTGATGGCGCGCCCTGTCGACAGCCGCCCGCGTCCGCTGGCCGTAATAATGAATGCTCGAGGCGTTGCCGAAATCTTCGGTCAAAAACGGCATCATCACCTCCAACACTTCAGGGGCGACCGGCGTCGTGGCTGAATTGTCCAAATAGATCCGCCTGAACATAAGCTCGATTGTAACTCTGTTCAGGCGGTAAGTGGAGTGTAAAGCTTTTGTCGAACTGCGGCTAAAAGTTCTCTTCGCCGAGGAATATCACGTCGGTTCGGTCGGAGTCGATATCGAGCGTCTGGGTCGGGGATGCGAAGATGAAACGCTTATGGAACGCGCCGACGATGTAGGTGCGGCCCGGGATGACACCTGAGAACGAGTAATACCCAAGTTGTCCGGTGAAGACCGTTCGGGTTGCGCCGTCGAGGTCCATCAGGATTATCATTGCGTTCCCGATCGGCTTGCCGGTCGGCGTTATCACACGGCCTGACAGCGAGACCGTCGTTTGCCCGAATTTAGCCGAGCCGCGATCCGCGGCCGCCTTAGCGAACGGAGCAGTTCGCGGGCTCTTCTTGGTCTTTTCAACTGGTATCGCGGCTAATGGAGCGGCAAAGGCGCACAAAAGCAAAAACGTGGACGCGGCAATTAATTTCTGCGGTTTCATCAGGGCCTCAACTTAGGTTCGCTCGTTCGCGACAGATCAGAGATCGTTGGTCAGGGGTTCGTCGACCGATGTGCAGAAAGTGCGAATCGGCCGGCTGTTCTAAAAAAGAGACGAAAAATCTCAACCTAAATTGCGGAAATCATAGCACACACAGAAGATATTGCAACGGAATTTTTCTAAAGACGGCGCGGGCATCGGCTTGTTTCGTTTCCAAATCAACGGCAAATAAGATAAATTGGACGATGGGCATTTGTGCCGCATCTAATCGATTTGCGGCTCAAGCAAGGATCAAGAAAATGGACTTTACGACAAGAGAGATCTTCAAACGGTACGCGGGTTTGGTCACGGGACGGCCGATGTCGCCCGTGTTTCTAAATATTCTGGTTACCAGCGTCTGCGACATGCGATGCACGCACTGCTTTTTCACCGAGGAATTGGACGACCGTCCCCGCAAGAAAATGCAGATGAAGGCGGACGAGATCGCACGCATTTCCGAAACGCTCGGCGGCAATCTCGGCGTGCTCGTGCTGGCGGGCGGCGAACCGTTCACCCGCAAGGACCTGCCGGAGATCGTCCGCTCATTCTACGAGAACAACAAGCTGGATTCGGTTTACCTTATGTCGAACGGCCAGATCCATCAGCGCATTTTCCCGGACGTCACGCGCATCCTTGACGAATGCCCGAACCTCAATGTGACGGTCGCCCTCGGCATCGACGGCATGAAGGATGCCCACGAGAAGATCCGCCGCAAAGAGGGAAGCTGGGACAAGGCGATCCATACTGCCCGGACGCTGCAGCAGATGAAGCACGAGCAGTATCCGCAGCTCGATATCCAGACCTGCACCTGCGTGATGCATTCCAACGAGGACACGATCTTCGAATGGTACGACTTCCTCAAATACGACCTGAAGCCGGACAAGGTGAACATCAATTACATCCGTCCGCCGTCGGCAGACCCGAAGGAGCTTGAGTTCGATCACAATCGGTATGCACAGCTGTCGCATATGATCCTTGAAGATACGAAGAATGCCGCGTTGAAGAACAACTACGGCGGCAAGTCGGGTTTCTTTAAGGCAGCGGTCGACATCTACATGCACGACCTCATCGCGAAGACGAAAGAGGAAGGCAAGGCACAGTTGAAGTGCTACGCCGGCAGTGCCGGTGCGGTCATCTACGACAACGGCGTCCTCTCATCGTGCGAGAACAAGGCCGACGTACTGAACCTCCGCGATTACGAGTGGAATTTCCAGGCCGCGTGGAACACCGACCTGATGAAGGCACGCCGCAAGGAGGTCGCTAACGGCTGCCACTGCACTCACGAATCGAACTGCTATTACCCGTCGCTTCCGTTCAACCCGGGACATCTTGTAAAGATCAAGAAGCTTGAAAGGGAAATGAAGAAGGCGGCAAAGGACAACGGCTTTGCCATCGGCAAGGAGGTCGCTCTCAAGGCCTAAACCTCGCCGATGCAGCAGCCTAACACCCCCAAGATCCTGATACTTTCGTCAGACACCGGTGGCGGACATCGCTCCGCCGCCCAGGCTCTGGTCGATGGTGTGCAGAGATTCTGGCACGGCGAATCGGCTGCCGTGCGGGTTGTCCGCGCCATTGAAGATTCGCACCACATTACCGAAAAGCTCGTAAATATTTACAACTGGCTGCTCCGTCACCGGCAGAGCTGGATGAAGTATCTCTACTGGGCGGTCAACCGTTTCCGTCCGGAAACGCGCGAGTTCTTTCATCGCCGGTGCATCGGGTTCATAAAGGATTCATTTGAAAAATGGTGCCCGCACATCGTGGTCAGCGTCCACCCGCTGACACAGCACATCCTTGCCCGGGTGCTCCGCGAACTGAACCTGCTTGATCAGATTCCGCTCGTGACGGTCGTTACCGATCCTTGCTACGGATTTTGGAAGGGATGGGCGTGTGACGACGTCTCGCTCTATCTGGTTGCGAACGACGACGCGAAACGGCAGCTTTTGGATTACGGGGTTCCGGAAGAGAAGATAAAGATCTCCGGCCTTCCGCTCCACCCCAAATTCCGAGACGTCCATGAGACCGACGCCCAGGAAGCTCGGCGGGGGTTCGGGCTCGACCCAGATAAGTTCACCGTTTTCGTCAACGCCGGGTGGATCGGCGGCGGCAACATTCCCGCGATATTCAAAGAACTCGTCCGCGGCGAACTCGACGTTCAGGCGATCTTTCTCGCCGGTAAGAACGAACAGCTTCGTGCCGAAGCGGAAGAGATCGCTTTGACCGCGCGTTTTCCGGTCAAGGTCATCGGTTATTCGGACGAGATCGAAAAGCTGATGCATTCGGCGAACGTTATGGTCTCGAAACTAGGCGGCCTGACCACCTTTGAGGCACTAGCGTGCCGGCTGCCGGTAATAGCGGACGTTACGACGCCGCCGATGCCGCAGGAAGCCGGGACCGCCGAACTGCTCTCGAACCGCGGTGCCGGGATTCTGCTCGAACGGCCGGCCGACATCGTGCCGACCATCAAATCGCTGCTAAATGATTCGACGCGGTATCTTGACCTTCGGGCCGCGGCGGCAGAACTCGCCACGCCGA
>JAUCQE010000232.1 GCA_030372865.1 Pyrinomonadaceae bacterium | reverse complement strand
CGGACGATATGCGAATCCCACGCGGTCATCATCCCGACAACGACGACAAGCGCCGCCAACACGATGCCGGCCATGCCCATCGACATATGCAGCTTGAGATTCTTTGTCCGCACAAGTGCCACCTGTGTAACGAAATAGAGCACCCATGCCGACATCACGATAGCGTGATAATGCACGAGCGAATTCGCGAACGGCGGCACATCGAAAAACGCCCGAAAATAATAGGTCTTGAAATAGCCGATCAGAACGATCAGCGGAAACGCGGCCGCGGCGGCGATGAAAAGCCCGCGGTCCGACGGCCGGCGAATTACAGATGCATTTATTGCCATAGGTCACACTCCGACCTACACGCGACCTTATGGCAAAAAATCTATCAATCGCATCAAAAGCCGACGCGAACCGTGCTATTATTCTCGAGACCAAACTTGAGGTATTCCCATGAGATCTTCCATTTCTCTAGCGGCGATCGCCGCTCTGCTTCTTTTCATTTCAACCACTTCGTATTCGCAGTCGGTCTACGGCGACCGGAACTTAACACCGCCCCAAGTGAAAAAGCAGCCGAAGGTCGAACCGCCGAAGATCGCCAAAGAGAGCGGGCTCGGCGGAAACGTAACGGTATGGGTGACGGTCGGACCGAACGGCTCGGTGACTGCGGTCGACAGCATCATCGGTCCCGGATGGGTCTGCCCGAGCATTATGAGAGCGGACGTGGTCGCCCTTCGCGATGCAGCCCGCGATGCGGCTTTGAAGACTAAATTCGCTCCGGCCCGGAGGGGCAGTGTAGCGGAAACTGCGACCACATCTATTACGTTCAGTTTTCCGGAAGACCCGAAGACGAAGATCTTTACGGCGCCGGTAGCGATAGCGGCATCCGAGCCGAAGGACGGCGAGCGTGCCCCCAATACATACACTGTGAAGGGTGACGCAAACTATACAGCCGCTCCGCCACCGCCTGACGCACCGGGTGCCCCTAACAAATACACCGTGAAGGGCGACGCGAACTACTCAGCCGCTTCGGCGCCGCCCGGAGCACCGGGAGACTCCAGGAGACAGCTTTCCAGCGGCGTGCTGAACGGCAAAGCCAGATCCCTGCCAAAGCCGCCCTATCCCGCGGCCGCGAGAGCCGTACGCGCAGGCGGGGCCGTCACCATCCAGGTCCTTATCGACGAAGAGGGTAAGATGTTTTCCGCCGAACCCGTAACCGGCCACCCGCTTCTCCGCTCCGCCGCACGAACGGCCGCATGCAGTGCCCAGTTCACCCCGACAATGCTCTCCGGCAACCCCGTCAAGGTCTTGGGCGTCATCGTCTACAACTTCGTCGCTCCGTAGCCGTCGCCCGAATCTAGCGCAGCCGGCAATTGGCCCTGCCCTTACCGGACGAATTTGATTGGAGACCAAGCATCCCTGCTTGCCCTTCATCTTTAACCAAACCATGCCCCGCCGGCACCGCCGCCATGATGAGCGGAAGGGCTTTTCCCTTTCGGTAACTGCCCGAAAAACAAAACGGAGGCTCAGCCTCCGTTTTATATTTAACCCTTCCGGTGAGGCAAGCCTCACCGCTCATCATCCGGGCAAAGCCCTTTCGAACTCTTCATCTCCGATCCAGAATCTCCCTGCCCATTGTCCCTAATCGATATTCACACCATCTA
>JAUCQE010000231.1 GCA_030372865.1 Pyrinomonadaceae bacterium | reverse complement strand
CGATAGATCTTCACTTGAAGGCGTTCGAGCTGCTCGGGGCTACCGTTTCGCTTGAATCGGGCGACGTCGTTGCCATCGCACCGAACGGCCGGTTGAAAGGAGCCGAGATCGAGTTTGAAAAGGTCACGGTCACGGGTACCGAAAACGTCATGATGGCCGCCGCACTTGCCGATGGCATCACGACAATACACAATGCCGCCCGCGAGCCCGAGATCGAGGACCTCGCCGACCTGATGAACAAAATGGGTGCAAAGATAACCGGTGCCGGCACCGACACGATCGTCATCGAGGGCGTCGGATCGATGCACGGAGCCGAGCACATCATTATTCCCGACCGCATCGAGACCGGTACGTTCATCGTCGCGGCCGCGATCACGAACGGCGAGCTTGAGATCCAGAATTGCCGCCCTGATCATCTTACCGCTGTGATCGAAAAGCTCCGCGAAGCCGGCGTTGAGATCGAGCAGATCGACGATTCGACCCTTAGAGCCAGACGATCGTCCGGCGGCCTGGTCGCCCGCGACGTCGTCACTGAACCGCACCCGCTCTTCCCGACCGACATGCAGGCACAGTACATGGCACTGATGACGCAGGCCGAGGGCACCGCGACCGTTACGGAAACGATCTTCGAGAACCGCTTTATGCATGCCTCAGAAATGGTGCGGATGGGTGCCGATATACACATTTCCGGCAACCGGGCAGTGATCAGAGGTCCGCGTCGCCTGACCGGTGCACCGGTGCTGGCATCTGACCTTCGTGCGTCGGCCTCGCTTGTGCTCGCCGCTCTTTGTGCCGAGGGCGAGACCGTGATCGACCGCGTTTACCACATCGACCGCGGCTACGAGACCATCGTCAGAAAACTCCGTTCGGTCGGTGCCGATATCGTCCGCCTCAAAGAGGACGTCGCGGCCGTCGCCGAGTAGCCTGCTTTTACCATTCGGCCATTGTTATGGTTTAATTACGGTAAAGTTATGAGCACCGGAGATTGCCTTTTCTGCAGGATAATTGCGGGTGAGATACCGTCGGGGAAAGTGTACGAGGACGATGACTGCTACGCGTTCAACGACATAAGCCCGCAGGCTCCAACGCATGTCCTGATCGTGCCGCGGAAACATATCGATTCTCTCGATACGGCAGAGGCGGGCGACGCTACTTTGCTCGGCCGCCTGATGCTTGCCGCGGCCGAGATAGCACGCGAAAAGGGATTTGCCGAGGACGGCTATCGCGTCGTCGTCAACACCAACGGCGATGGCGGCCAGACGGTCTTCCACCTTCACGTTCACCTGCTCGGCGGCCGGCCGTTCGTATTTCCTCCGGGTTGATAAGCTAATCGACGATGCAAAAGCCTTTTCTGTTTCTGGTCATTTTTCTGTTCGCTTTTATGGCGGGCTGCTCGGGCAACGCGGCTAATAACAGCAACACGCCCGAACCGACGCCGAACACACCGATCTCGGAGTACACGGATGCTAACCAGGCGTTGGCGGACGGCATCAAGCTGCTGGATATAGGCGACACCGAGAAAGCGATCGAGGTGCTGAACCGGGCCGTCGAGCTAAACCCCGACCTCGCCGAGGCATATTTCCGGCTCGGCATTGCGTATTCGCTGATCGAATTTCGCGACCAGGCGGCCGCCGACGAAAGCGTTGAGCCCACGCCGACCCCATCGCCCGGCGAAAAGAAGCCGAAAGAAAAGAAGACGAATTCCGAGATCGCATTTGAAAAAGCGGTCGAAGCATACAAGAAGATCATTGACTCCAACGGCGAAGACCACGCCGCTTACTACAATCTCGGCCGCGCATACAACAAGCTGAACGAGGACGAGGACGCCGCAAAAGCCCTCCGTCAGGCGGTAAAGCTCAACCCTGAAGACACCGAATACCAGACCGAGCTCGGCTCGATCCTTATCAAGCTAGCCAAATATCCCGAAGCCGTCGGTGCACTCAAAAAAGCTCTCGAGCTCGACCCGCAGAACCTTGAGGCCGAAGAGCTTCTCGAAAAGGCCGAGGCCGGCCGCAAACGGATAACGTTTACACAGCTTCCGGACGACAAGAAGTCGTCGAATTCCAACACGGCATCCAACTCGAATTCGGCGCCCGAAACACCCGACAAAGACGATACGCCGGCTGCTTCGAACACCAAAACCTCCAGGCCCGCGGCCAGCCCCGCACCTACCAAGAAGCCTTAGCAAGTGTTGCTAAAATACACACTCGAGCCTGAGGGTGTGTCAACTTGACATTGCCGCCCTCAGGCTTCAAATTAGCCATACGCTGATACGGAACGGTTTATGGCTTTGACCCGCATCGAACTCGACACCCCGCAATCGCTTTCGCTTGAACGCAAGGTCCGCATGCACGAGGCACGCGAGGCGATCATCGAACGTCTTGCCCGCGACCTTCCCGAAAGCATCGATATCGAACGTTTCCTGAACGTCGTAGTTTCGGAGATCGGCCGGATGCTCGAGGCAGACCGCTGCGACGTTCTGCAGCTTGTCGACGGGAAGGAACTGCGGATCAGCCACGAATGGCGGCGCGATAAAAAGATCCCTTCGAGTGAAGGTACGGTGATACCGATCGACCCCAAGCGGCTTTCCCAGGAGTTCGACATATCTCAGCCGATCCGCATCAACGACACGTCGAAGGCAAAAGACCCGACTCTCAAATTCTTTACAAAGGCACTCGAGACACGCTCGCTGCTGATCATCCCGATCACGCTCAGCGGCAGCGTCATCGGCCTGCTCGGGCTTCACGATACTGCAAAGCCGCGCGAGTGGCTGGACGAAGAGGTTCAGTTCCTCGAATCGATCGCGCGCCAACTCGCGATCGGTTACCAGTACACGCGGCTTTACGTTGCGCAGGAACAGGAATCGCGCCGGACGAACGCGCTACTTGAGATCGCGAACACGCTTAACTCGCATTCGGATTTCAACGAGGTTTCGGCCCGTGCACTCGAACGCGCGATCAGCCTTGTCGGAGCGGATTACGGCGCTCTCGGCGTTATCGACCCGAGTGGGCAAAAGATATCGCTGGCGTCCTTCAAGGCCGCCGAGGGCGTCAAACCCGGCCGCCTGCTCAAGATGGTCGAATCGCACGGGAAATCGCTAAACATCGATACCTTCCCGGCGGTGGCGGAGCTGATCCGCGACGGCAAAACGATGTCGTTGACTGACTCGTCGCTGCCGCTCGCTATACGCCTCATCTTCAACAAAACGCTCGGCGGAAAGGCGGCGTTGCTGACGCCCGTCCGTGTCGGCGGTGCGACGTTCGGCCTGCTCGGATTTGTTTGGAGCAGCCAGATCAAGTTCGAGAATCACGACATCGCGCTCGTCGAGGGCATCGCCGACCAGATCGGGACCGCCCTTGAACGCGACCAGCTTTCCGCCGAGGTGATGCGGCTGAAAAGCGAGCTTTACCAGCGTTCGAGCGAGATCGTCGGCCAGGCTTCGGGCATTCGCCGCGCGGTCGAGCTTGCGCTCAACGTCGCTGACACAAATACCACGGTGCTGATCCAGGGCGAATCGGGCACCGGCAAGGAACTGCTCGCCAACCTTATCCATTTCAACTCAGGCCGCGAAGGGAAGCCGTACATCAAGATAAATTGCGGGGCGATACCCGAGACGCTGCTTGAATCAGAGCTGTTCGGCCATGAGAAAGGCGCGTTCACCGACGCCCGCACGCAGCGACGAGGCCGTTTCGAAGAGGCCGACGGCGGCACGCTTTTCCTTGACGAGATCGGCGAGATGTCTCTACAGGCACAGGTGAAACTGCTCCGCGTTTTGCAGGATGGCGAATTCAACCGAATCGGCGGCAACAACGTCGTAAAGACGGACGTCCGCGTGATAGCGGCAAGTAATATCGACCTTGATCAGGCCGTAAAGGCCGGCAAGTTCCGCAGCGATCTCTTTTACCGTTTGTCGGTGTTCCCGATCGTTCTGCCGCCGCTCCGGACACGCATCGAGGACATCCAGCCGCTCGTTTTCCATTTCCTCGAACGCTATAAGGAAAAGACCGGCCGCTTTATTTCAGGTATCTCGAAGGAGGCGATGCGGGCGTTGGTCAACTACGAATGGCCCGGCAACGTCCGCGAGCTTGAGAACGCGATCGAACGTGCCGTCATCATCGCTTCCGGCCGTCAGATAGAGCTTCACGATCTGCCGGAGGCGATCAGCAAATCCGCGTTCGAGGCATTCGCACAGGCGCGGCAGGAACGCGCGAAAGCGGCGGCGGAGGGCAAGTCGTTCGGCATCGAGATCGAGCTTCCCTCGGCCATCGACGAGGTCGAGAAACGCGTTATCCAGGCAACGCTCGACTACACCGAGGGCGATAAGTCGCAAACCGCCCGCCTGCTCAACATCGGCCGCAAAACGCTTTACCGCAAGCTCGACGAATACGGTATCGAATAACACACGGTTGCTATCGCACGCCGCGTTCCTGTATCTTTAAAGTACATCACGTTATGAGCATTACGTCCGTAAATATTCAGCCGTTAGCAGTCGACGTCGCGTGCACCGATGACGCCCTGCAGGTCGCGCTTGCCGACGGACGGGCGATCTCCGTCCCGCTCGATTGGTTCCCGCGGCTCGAGGGTGCAACGCCCAAAGAGCGCAAGAGCTGGCGGCTGATCGGCGGCGGGCTCGGCATTCGTTGGGAGGCACTCGACGAGGACGTCTCGGTCGAGAACCTGCTTCGCTTTCGCTAAAACCTTAGTTTCCACTTTAAACCCGTTCTCATCGGCCTTTCTCGGCAACCGTCTGCCTGAGTGTTAGAATTGTGTCCTGACCACAATGGAGATCATCGTCGGCACAGCCGGACATATCGATCACGGCAAGACCTCGCTCATCCGCGCGCTAACGGGCACGGACGCCGACCGCCTGCCCGAAGAAAAACAGCGCGGCATCACCATCGACATCGGCTTTGCTGAGCTTGCTGTCGGCGATACGCATTTCGGTTTTGTCGATATGCCCGGCCACGAGCGTTTCGTAAGGAACATGCTCGCGGGTGCCAGCGGCATCGATCTCGTGCTGCTGGTCGTGGCCACCGACGAAGGCGTGATGCCGCAGACGCGTGAACACTTTGAGATCTGCCGCCTGCTCGGGCTGACGCACGGCATCGTCGTTCTGACAAAGGCGGACCGCGTTGACGAGGAAACGCTTGAGCTTGCCCGGCTCGACGTTGCCGACCTCGTCGCGGGTTCATTCCTTGCCGAGGCTCCGGTCGTCGCGGTCAGTTCCGTGACCGGGCAGGGCATCGATGAGCTGAAAACTGAGCTTGTCCGCTCGGCAGAAAAGGTGACCGAAAGAGATACTAGGCGCGTGACCGTTTTGCCCGTCGACCGAAGCTTTTCGGTCAAAGGGTTTGGGGCCGTCATCACCGGAACGCTTGCCAGCGGCGAGGCGGCAGAGGGCGGCGAGCTCGATCTTTTCCCGGCGGGCCGCCGCGTCCGCGTCCGCGGAGTGCAGACCCACGGGCGAAAGGTCGCGGCCGCACATGCAGGGCAGCGAACGGCGCTCAACCTCGGCGGCATCGACCATTCCGAGATAGAACGCGGGATGGTGCTTGCCGAGCCCGGAACGATCCGCCCGACGCAGATATTTGCAGCCGAGGTCGAGGTGCTAAGCGACGCACCGCGTCCGCTTCGCACGCGGCAGCGCGTCCGAGTCCATATCGGAACTGCCGAGGTGCTTGCCCGGGTATTTGTAGTAAATGAAGCGGGCGAGATAGCACCCGGCGATAGCGGATTGGTCCAGCTAAGCGTTGAAACGCCGGTCATCGCGCTGATGGGCGACCGCTTCATCGTCCGCAGCTATTCCCCGCAGATGACCATCGCCGGCGGCAGCGTTGTCCTGCCCTCGATCGAAAAGCTCCGCCGCCGCGATATCCCCGCCGCTTCCGCCCAGTTTCGGGAAATCCTTGCGGCCCGCGGCGACGCCGCACAGACCGTTCGCCTCCTCATCGAACGATCAAGCATGGCCGGCACAACTTTTTCGGATCTCCAGTCGGCGACAGGCTGGAAACGTGACGTCCTTTCAGATGCGATAAGCGAGAACGAACGTGCAGGAAGCATCGCTCGAACCGGCGAGCGATACCTGGCGGCTGAGGTATTCAGAAAGCTGCAGGAAGAAACCCTCAAGATGCTTGCGGCATTTCACGAGAAAGAGCCTCTCGCCCCGGGCCTTTCGCGCGAGGCGATCCGCGAAAAGCTTTTCCGTTATCTGCCGGCCGATGTCTTCAACGGCGTGCTCGCCTTGCTCGAAGCCGGCGGCAAGACGGTCGCCGACCGCGAGGTAGTCCGCCTGTCGAGCCACAGGGCCGAACTGTCGCCGGAGGAAAAGAAGGTCTCTGATGCGATCAAAGCCCTCTTTCGCGATGCCGGCGTCGAACCGCCGAAACTCGACGACGCCCTCGCTCGTGCAGCGAACGGCATGGCCGCTGTCTCTTATACACATCTCCGAGCCCACGAGACAGCG
>JAUCQE010000230.1 GCA_030372865.1 Pyrinomonadaceae bacterium | reverse complement strand
AGGTCGATTGGGTCATGGGCACCGGCCAGAACGTGTCGCACATGATCGCCGGTTCGGCGGACCAAAAGAAGTTCTACACGGCAAACATCGGCTCTGACACCGTCACGGCGTTCGAGTTTCAGAACGTTCCGCCCGCTCCGTCAAAGATCACGCACATCCCGGTCGGCAAACAGCCCGAGGCCATCGACCTCTCGCCCGACGGCAAAGAGGTCTGGACCGGCCTCAACGTCGACGGCATGATCGAGATCGTCGACACGGCAAAGAATGCGTCGGCTGCAAAGATCAACGTCGGCGGCCGTCCGTATCGCGTTAAGTTCACGCCCGACGGCAAGTCGGTCGTCTGCACCGTCTGGCAAACGAAAGAGATCGTCGTCATCGACGCCGCAACACGCAAAGAGACGCGTCGCATCAAGATCGAAAGCCAGCCCTTCGGCTTCGTCTTTTCCGCCGACGGCAAAACGGCGTTCGTCTCCGCACTCCAGCCCGACATCGTCCTCAAGGTCAGCCTCGAGACCGGTGAGATACTCGGCCGCGTCGAGACCGGCAACGTCCCCGACGGCCTCGCGCTCGCCGGCTTTTAGAAAGCAGCCGGGAGATTATCGAAACATCCCCGTGCGGAGTCGCGTAATGACCAAGTATCAGCCCGAATGGGCGACCAAGGTCGCGGCTTGCGGCCGGCAGATAATAATATGAAAGGAATAATAATCGTTTTTACGCTCACGCTTTTGTTCAGCGTCGCCGCATTCGGTCAGACGGCGGCAAATCCCGAGGCCGATAAAAAGGCCGCACTCGGCGTCGTCACCCAGCTTTTCACCGAAATGGCCGCGGCAAATCCGCCGGGCATTCTCGCACTCGGAACGCCCGAGAATCAGCTGGTCGCCATCCGCAAGATGCGGGACGGCAAGACCAAGGTCGAGGTGATCTCGGGCGACGCATTTTCGAAAATGTTCACCAATAAAGAGGTCCTGCTCCGCGAGGAAATGTACGCTCCGCAGGTCGAGGTCGAGGGCGATTACGCAATGGTCTACGGCCGCTACGTGTTCTTTGTCGGCGACAAGCTCTCGCATTGCGGCGTCAACCAGTTCAACCTCGTCCGCGTTGACGGCACGTGGAAGATCGCCAACGGCGCATCGACCATCGACCCGACCGCCTGCAACGAAAAGGAAAAAGCAATGAAGCCCGACCCGGCGAAATGGCCCGCGGCCAAGGCACAGTAAGGTTCACCCAAGATGCGCAGATCGCTTTTCATCGCACTGGCCGTTGCGGCGTTTGCAGTGTCGCTTGCAGCGCAGCGGCCGGTCGCGGCCGTCGGCACCAATGTCGTCAAGAAACAGCTTCAGCAAAAGCTTGACGAATGGCACAAGGCGGGCAAGTTTCCCGGAGCGACCATCGGCGTCGTGATGCCGGACGGCGAATCGTTCGGCCTCGCGGTCGGCTTTTCCGATCGCGACGCGAAAACGCCGATGAAGCCCGAAGCGCGAATGCTCGCGGGCAGCACGGGCAAGACCTTCGCCGCCGCAACGGCACTTCAGCTTGTAAAGGAAGGCAAGCTCTCGCTCGACGACAAGGTGTCGAAATACCTCGGCAGCTTTCCGTGGTACTCGCAGCTGCCGAACGCCGGTGATATCACCGTGCGACAGCTGATGAACCACACGAGCGGCCTCGTCCGCTACGAGTTCAAGGAGCAGTTCACGAAAGACCTGACGGCGAACCCTGACAAGACGTGGAAGCCCGAGGAACTCCTCGCCTACCTGCTAGATGAAAAACCGCCCTTCGCCGCCGGAACCAGTTGGGAATATTCCGACACGAATTACATCGTGCTCGGCATGATAATCGAACGCGTTACAGGCAAGCGTTTCTATGACGAAGCGATGCGGCGTTTCGTTAAACCCTACAAGCTCAAGAACACCATCCCGCAGGACAGCCGCACGATCAAGGGCCTGATCCAGGGCTATGCCGGGCCGAATAACCCTTTCGGCGGCACGGATACGATGATCAACGGCGGCAAGTTCGCCATCAACCCGCAGTTCGAATGGACCGGCGGCGGCTGGGCGTCGAACTCTGAAGACCTCGCCCGCTGGGCAAAGCTGATGTACGAAGGCAAGGCGATCGACCCGTCGCTGCTGCCGCAGATGCTCGACGGCGTCGCCGCCCCGATGCTCGGCCGCGATACGAAATACGGCCTCGGAGTCATCATCCGCCAGACACCCGCCGGAACCTCATACGGCCACAGCGGATTTTTCCCCGGCTACCTCACCGACATGATGTACTTCCCCGACCGCAAGCTCGCCATCGCCGTCCAGGTAAACACCAGCCAAGGCCGCGACCTCGGCAAACCCCTCGGCCGGCTTCTTGCGGAGTTAGTGCAGGCGTTAGAGACGGGAGCGAGCGGGAAGGTGGGAAAGTGAGAAAATGGGAGAGTGAGAAAGTGGGTGTTCGCCGTCTATCTGCGAAACTCTGCGTCTTCTCTCCGCGTTCTCTGCGTTAAAAGCATTTCGAAATAACTGATAAGTGATAGCTGGGTAGTGGATAATGGACAACGGACAGTGGACAATTTCAGAGGTTCGGCATTGTCCATTATCAATTATCCATTGCCCGAATCCGCACTTATCCGCCTCATCCGCCCGATCCGCGTTCAAAATATGCGAACCCACAGGATCCTACACCTAACTCCGCTTTGCGTCTTTGCGGGAAACTTCTTCTGCACATACAATATTCTCCACCTAAAAACACCCGGAGAAACACATGAAAAAGTTCGTCCTCGCCTTGCTTGTCGTTGTATCTGTAACGCTCCCCGCATTTGCCGTCGATATGAGTTCCGAGATCGACGCCGCCGCGGCGAAGGTGATGCCGAAGGTCGTCGAGTGGCGCCGGCACCTGCATCAGTACCCTGAGCTCGGCAACCGCGAGGTAAAGACGGCGAAGTATGTCGAGGATCATCTCCGTAAGTTGGGAATGGAAGTTCGCACAGGCATCGCCGTCACGGGCGTCGTCGGCATCCTGAAAGGCGCGCAGCCCGGGCCCGTTATCGGCCTTCGTGCGGACATGGACGGCCTGCCCGTTACCGAACGCAGCGGCCTCCCGTTCGCCTCGAAGGAAACTGCCGAGTTCAACGGCCAGAAGGTCGGCGTCATGCATGCCTGCGGCCACGACACGCACGTTGCGATGCTGATGGGTGCCGCCGAGGTGCTGGCCGGAATGAAGGACAAGATAAAGGGAACGGTCGTCTTCATCTTTCAGCCCGCCGAGGAGGGCCCGCCCGCCGGCGAAGAGGGCGGTGCATCGCTGATGGTGAAAGAGGGCGTGATGGACAACCCGAAGATCGACGCCATCTTCGGCATCCACATCAATTCGCAAACGCCGATCGGCACCATCAAGTACAAGCCCGGCTCGATCATGGCCGCCAGCGACTGGTTCTCCATCAAGGTAAAGGGCCGCCAGACGCACGGAGCGTATCCCTGGGCGGGCATCGACCCCATCGCCGTTTCGACGCAGATCTACACCGGCCTCCAGATGATCGTCGCGCGGCAATCGAACCTGCCGAAGGCGCCCGTCGTCATCACGGTCGGCCGGCTCAGCGGCGGCATTCGCGAGAACATCATCCCCGAAGAGGTGACGATGGCCGGCACCATCCGCACGCTCGACGCCGAGATGCAAAAGGACGTCCACGCAAAGAT
>JAUCQE010000229.1 GCA_030372865.1 Pyrinomonadaceae bacterium | reverse complement strand
TTTCAGAGCCGCTGAGGCGGATACGTCCGATGCCGACGACCTCTACTTCGCAGCTGCTGCAAATGCTCGCGATGGTCGTGTTCGCGTCGATCCAGGTGTTGCGGGTCGTGCCGCCGTCGTAGACCTTTACTTCATAACGCTTGCCGTCCTCGTTGCGGAGGTCTGCGGCAGATACGCTGATCGCTGCGGCGGTGAGTAAGAATGCTGCCAAGATCGCTTTTAAGTTGTCTTTCATATTTATCCTTCCCGTCCTGTTCCGAATAATTGTTCGATCATTGCCATATTTCGATCCGTATGATCCCAAGGCTGAAGTTGAAGCCAGATCGCTTCCGGGAGACAAGACGCTTTTGCGGACTCGAACAGGACAAACGGGAGTTTTGCCTTGCTCGGGCGTGTCAATAAACTGTGTTATTATTTGGGCGCATCTTGATTGGAATTAGCGCCTTCCGGCGTTTCCCGGCCCATGATGGAAAAGAACGCCCCCGCAGACATAACGCGCCTTCTGCTTGAATGGCGGAACGGTTCTGAACGTGCGCTCGACGAACTGATGCCGATCGTGTATTCGGAACTTCGGCGAATGGCCCGGAACTATATGCGCCGGCAAAGCCCGGGGCACACTCTCCAGACAACAGGCCTTGTCAACGAAGCGTATATGCGGCTGGTCGATTCGAACCGCGTCAACTGGCAGGACCGAAACCATTTCTTCGCAGTATCGGCTCAATTGATGCGGCGGATACTAGTCGATTTTGCACGTCGGAAGAATAGCCAAAAACGCGGCGGCGACCAGATAATGGTCACGCTCGATGAAAGGGTCGACAAGGCCGCCGAAAGCGGGACGGACCTTGTCGCCTTGGACGAAGCATTGACCCGGCTTGCCGAATTCAGCCCGCGTCAGAGCCGCATCGTTGAACTCAGATACTTTGCGGGATTAACGGAAGAGCAGGTTGCCGATACGCTCGGCGTATCATCCCGAACCGTCCGACGCGACTGGAATCTGGCAAAGGCGTGGCTTTATCGTGAACTTCAACCAGGCTCGTAGGAATGACCCCGGAACGTTGGGAAAAGATCAGCGAGGTCTTTCATGCCGCCGCGGAACTGCATCCTGCAGAACGCGACCAATACCTTACCGTTGCCTGCGGACAAGACCAGGAACTCAGGAATGAGGTCGAGACACTCCTCGCGGCCGAATCGAGCGCCCAAGATTTCATCGAACAACCCATAATGCCGGAGATGCCGGCCGCAGATGACGAGCCGTGGTCGCTGATCGCCGGCGAACTCGGACATTACAAGATCGAACGCAGCATCGGTTCAGGCGGAATGGGCGACGTGTACCTCGCGACCGATACGCGGCTCAATCGCAAGGTCGCGATCAAGACCCTGCCGTCGGCGATGTCGAATGATCCGTCGTTCCTAAAACGATTCCGGAACGAAGCCCAGGCCGCGGCAAATATCAACCATCCGAACGTAGCAACGGTATATTCGGTCGAGGAGATCGACGGCCGGCCAATCATCACGATGGAGTACGTCGACGGAAAGGTTCTTTCGGAATTGATCCCTGCCGGCGGGCTTTCGCTGCGTCAGTTTCTCGAATGGTTCGTCCCGATCTCAGACGCACTTTGCCAGGCTCACGAACGCGGGATCATCCACCGCGATGTAAAGCCGGGCAACATAATGATCACCTCCGACGGCGTTCCGAAGATGCTTGATTTCGGCCTTGCCCAGATGAGCGTCCAGCCGTTCGATCCTGAAGACATAAGCATCACGCAACCGGGGCAGATCATCGGAACCCCGTCGTACATGTCGCCCGAACAGGCAGAAGGCAGAGAGGTCGATGAACGCTCGGACATCTTTAGCTTTGGTGTCGTAATGTACGAGGCGCTTACCGGTGAGCGGCCGTTCAAGGGCGGCAGCCACGTGGAGATCGTTAGCGATGTAATGAAGAGCGAGCCCGTGCCGGTACAAGAACACCGGCCGGAGATCCCGGAGCTCCTGAACCGGCTTATCGGCAAGTGCCTTACTAAATCGCCGCGTGGCCGCGTCCGATCGATGCGGGATGTCCACACCATACTGTCGGAACTCGATTCCACGCTTTCCCGCAGCCAAGTTCGCGACAGTTCGATAAAGCGGCTTTACCGCGAGTTCGACCGGTCTTCGTCACGCTGGATCCTCGCGGCTGCCGTCCTGGTCGTCTTCGCGGCGGTGTCGGGCTGGTATTTTATTTCGAGGCCCGGAGCGTCATCGCCATTCAGCTTGGACACCATCACGATCCAAAAGCTTTCGCAAAGCAATAACGTCGCTCTTGCAGCGATCGCTCCGGATGGAAGATCGGTCGCATATGTCACGTATGAAGACGACGGCGCTCGCTCGCTTTGGCTAAGGCGGGTCAGCGACCCGAATGCCCTTCGGATCGTCCAGCCGCAGCAGGTCCACTATTGGGATATAGTGTTCAGCAACGACAGCGAGCACGTCTACTACGTGACGGCACCTAAGTTCGGCGTGCACGGCACGATGTATCGAGTGCCGTCCATCGGAGGCCAGCCCCGCAAGGTGGCCGAAAAGGTTAACCACCTCGGCGATATGTCTCCGGATGGAAAACGCATTATTTTTGTCCGCTACGGCGATCCGGCACCGGACACGTCGGTGAACGTAACGGACTCGAAGCTGATCTCAGCAAAGGCCGAAGACGGGAGCGACGAACAGGTCATTAAGACACTGACCGGCGAGTCGATCATCAGAAAACCCCGGTTTGCTCCCGACGGCAGGTCGGTATTCTACATAAAACGCGAGTTGCAGAACGTCGAGTACTGGTCAGTGATGAAGCTGGATCTATACTCAGGCGCGGAAACGCAGATCATACGCACGGCAGAGTGGATCGATCACGTCGCGGTGCTTCCGGGTTCTGACGGCGTGCTGATCAACGCGGTGGACCCAGCATCCAATCGCCGCCAGCTATTCCACGTCGCAGTTCCGGGAGGAACGCTGACACGAATGACGAATGACCTTAACAACTACATCGGCGTAAGCATCGACAGGCAGGGCAGCAACATCGTCGCGGTTCAAAGGCAGATGGAATCCCGCATTTGGCTCGGAGAGACAGCGAGCTACGACCAGATGCGGCCGCTGACCCGCGAACCGCTCGGCCATCGCGTCGTCGACTGGACACCGGACGGCCGGTTGGTATTCGACGTATTCGAAAACGACCGGGTCTCGATCTGGATAGCCGACACAGACGGTAAAAACGCACTTCAGCTGACACCGAAAGATTCAGACAATTCTTATCCGAGGGTCTCACCCGACGGAAAATATATCGTCTTTACATCAAAGCGGGCTGGCTTCAATCAGATCTGGCGAATGAATATAGACGGTACCAATCAAATGCTGCTCGCAGATACAGGCGGCATCACACAGAACCCGCAGTTTGCAGCTGACGGCAAAGCGGTAGTTTTCCGCTGGTACAATGACGGGTCGCCGCCGATGGGGCAGGTTTCGGTCGAGGGCGGGCCGGTTATCGGGTTGGATTATTTACCGGAAGCATTCACTTATTATTGGGCGATGTCGCCGGACGGCAGCAAGATAGCCTACACGACCGGCGGCAGCGAATCGGAGCCGATGAAGGTCGTAGTAACGCCCGCCGACCGAACCGGCGGCCAGCGGATCCTGGACATTCGCCCGGCCTGGATATTCAACTGGATGCCCGACGGCAAACGCTTGTATTACCAGGAAACGCAGCGCGGCGAGGCTCTTGAGACGAAGGTTTTCCAGATCGATCCGGCCACCGGTGAATCGAAGCTTTTGCTGACCACCGAACCGGACACGATAACGGACCTGATGTACTCCGCGGACGGATCGCGGTTCGCGGCCGTCCGGATGAAGGTGATGACGAATGCCGTAATGCTCTCGGCACCGAAGGTGGCAAACAACTAAAAATTAAACGTACGCAAAAGGAAAAAGCCGTCAGATATACTCTGACGGCTTTTTCTTATATGGCGGAGCCGACGGGGCTCGAACCCGCGACCTCCAACGTGACAGGCTGGCGTTCTAACCAACTGAACTACGGCTCCTAAGTCGAAACTTCTTTTGAAATTTCGCTGATCTGGTGGGCACGAAGGGACTCGAACCCCTAACTTCCTCCTTGTAAGAGAGGCTGTCTACCAATTGACGTACATGCCCTTGAAATCTTGTCGATGGGACAGGCAATGCAATGTTTGCCAGATCAATTTTTCAAAAATCCCAACGCCCTTCCACCAATAGGGCGAACTGACATCCTACGAAAATCCGAGGCAGGCTGTCAAGCGACGCCGAAGTCACGTTTGCCTGTTCAGAAGATACTCGGGAATAGCCGCCAAGACCGCGTTTCCGCGGACAGCTTCGGGCAGCGAATCGGCGGCTTCGGCACGCAGCCTTTCCGCTAGCGAACGTGCCTCATCGAGACCGAGGATCGACGGATATGTGGCCTTATTCGCGGCGATATCCTTGCCCGACGTCTTGCCCAGCGTTTCGGTCGGCTGCGTGATATCGAGGATGTCATCGACCACCTGGAACAGCAGCCCGATCTTCTGGCCGTAATCCTCGATGGCGGCGATATCGGCTTCCGTTGCGTTAGCTATCCTCGCACCGGCACTCGCCGAAAAGGCGATGAGGGCACCGGTCTTGTTTCGGTGGATCGTCTCGAGCTCGGCAAGGCTCAGCGACTTCCCTTCCGATTCGAGGTCGAGATGCTGGCCCGCCACCATGCAGGATGCGGCACGGCCGAGGCCGGACAGAAGTTCGAGCCGGACGTCAGGCGGAAGCGTCTGGTCCTCGGCGATGGTTTCGAAGGTCAGTGCCTGCAGCGCATCGCCGGCGAGTATCGCCGTTGCCTCGCCGAATTTCTTATGGCTGGTCTCGCGGCCGCGGCGAAGGTCGTCGTCGTCCATCGACGGCAGGTCGTCGTGGATAAGCGAATAGGTATGAAGCATTTCCACGGCCGCCGCGGTGCCCAACAGCTTTTCATCAGGAGCTCCAAATGCCCTGCCGGCCGCGAGCACGAGTGCGGGCCGAAAACGCTTTCCGCCTCCAAAGAGGCTCCACCGCATCGCCGCGGCCAGGCCGCCGGCTAGCGAATCCTCGCTCGGCACTATCCGGCCGATCGCTTCCTCGACGAGTGCCGCGGAATCCCTAAAGTATTGATCCAATTCAGACATCGACGGAAGCAGTATCGGACATCGAAGATCGATTTTCAAACGGCCGCCGGCAAGGCGTAAATTGCGAATCGGCACCGATTACGGTAATTTCTGAGCATATGCCCGTAACCCAGGAAGAGTTTCGTGCCGCCCTTTCCCGATTTCCGAGCGGCGTCACCGTCGTTACCACCAAGGACGCCGAAGGGCGTCTGCACGGCATCACGGTCTCCGCATTCAATTCGGTCTCGCTTGATCCGTCGCTGGTGCTGATATGCATCGACCGCTCGACCGGCAGCCACGCGGCGATCTCGGAATCGGGCATCTTTGTCGTCAACATACTTTCGTCGGAGCAGGCCGAGCTTTCGGAACGCTTTGCGGCGATGATCCCGAACAAGTTTGACGGCGTCGAGCATTCGCTGAACGAGCACGGGCTTCCGGTGCTTTCGAACTGCATCGCCAATCTCGAGTGCCGGGTGCGGAATATCGGCGACGGCGGCGACCACACGATCTTTGTCGGCGAGGTCGAGAACGTGAGCGTTAACGAGGGCGACCCGCTGGTCTATTTCCGCAGCAACTACCGCGTGATCGGTGCGTGACACATGAACGAACGCAGTGAAAGCGACTCCCAAGGCTGCCTTCCGCACGAGAGGCGATGGCGGAACTACTGCGTTGACCGGAACCTTAAGGACGAATGGCTCGAACGGCTCAATGCCCTCAAGACATTCGACCTGATCAGCATTTGCGAGGGCCACGGCAGCGGGACCGACGAGGAATCGCGGCGACTGCCGCATTTCAACCTGCGGCTCAAAGAACGTCTTGCCGAGCAATTGCACACTGTCTGGAGCAGCGTCCGCAGCGGCATCGGGAACGCGGTCGAACGCTGTTTTACAAGCCAGCACGTCGAGGCAAAATTCGAATACCGCGGCGGGTTCGTTAAGGATGCCGACGGTGTTTCGCCGCAGGAGATCGCCATCCTGAAACTTAGCTCGTTTGTCCGTATTCTCGACTTCGACGCGTCTTTCTATGGAGCGGGCTGGTTCGATGAGAACGTTGCAGCCGCCGAAGATTTTGACAACGAGGTCGCAAATATCTTGGCCGCCGCGGGCCTCAAAACGGAGCAGGAAGATGAAAGCTAAAGCACCCTTTTGGTCGATCGTTATTTCCCTTCTTTTCGCTCTCAGCATCGTCGGGCAATCGGCGGCACCGGGGCAGCTTCGCTGGTATCGCGGCAACACGCATACGCATACGTTCAACAGCGACGGCGATTGGCCGCCGGACGACGTCGCCAAATGGTACCGGCAGGCGGGCTACCAATTCCTCTTCATCACCGACCACGAATACATCACCGACGTCGAACCGCTCAACTCCGTGATCGGCAAGCCCGGCGTTTTTCTCGTCATCAGCGGCCAGGAGGTGACCGACCGTTTCGAGAGCAAGCCGTATCACATCAACGGCCTCGGCATTCCGAAGGTCGTCAGGCCGAATGGGCTGAACGGCGCGGTCGAGACGCTGCAGAAGAACATCGACGACGTGCGCGCCGCGGGAGGCGTGCCGCAGCTTAACCATCCGAACTTCGGCTGGGCATTGACAGCGAACGACATCCTCCGGCTGAAGAACGTCCGGTTGATGGAGGTCTATAACGCGCATCCGCTGGTAAACAACATGGGCGGCGGCGGTTCGGCCTCGACCGAGCAGATCTGGGATGACCTGCTGTCCGGCGGCATGGTCATCTACGGCATCGCCGATGACGACGCCCATACGTACACTCGTCCGGGCGACACGACAAAGGCACTTCCCGGCCAGGCTTGGATCTACGTCAGGGCGGCCGAACTGACCCGCGACGCGATCCTGAAAGCGCTCGACAACGGCGATTTCTACGGCTCGACCGGGGTGGAGCTTGAGGACTATACCGCCGATGCCGCCGGCGTTCGACTCAAGATCAAAGAAGCCCGCGGCAGCAAGTACCGCGTCGAATTCATCGGCAAAGGCGGCCGAGTCCTCGCGACCCAGGTTACCAATCCCGCCGCCTACAAGTTCAAAGGCGACGAAGGCTACGTAAGAGCGAAGATCTACGAATCAAACGGCAAATTTGCCTTTACCCAACCTGTGTTCGTGGGACGGTGAGAGCCCTAGCGAATCTTATATCTCAGATCTGAAATTTCGGGCCGGAGCACGAAATTCCCGCGTTTGTCCCCCGCTTGTCCCAGGCTTGTCCCAGGCCTCTTGGGACAAACAACCCTAGATCTATCAACAGTTTACCGACATTACGACAGAAAAATATGCGGGCAAAATATGAGCGGTTTTTTTGAGCCGAATTCGTCCTATTTCAATACAGCTTCGGAAATCGTCGACTTCCCGGACTGTCCAGACTTCCTAGACCAATATTTCAAAGATCAAGCGGAATTGTCCGCACGGGAATTGTGCCATAGTTTGTACGTTGTGGCAACGATAAAATTTAACCTGCAGTACGAAAAAAACTTTGCACTTCCGTCAAGAGGAAAGCTACTATCCATTTGCCGTGCGCTTCACGGGTTTTGTTATGAGCAGATGTCCGACTCATCTTCGTTTGGTTCTATTACTGATACTGAGCGCTCTTTTCGCCGGGTGCGGGCTTTGGTCTGTCTCTTATGCACATCTCCGAGCCCACGAGACAGC
>JAUCQE010000228.1 GCA_030372865.1 Pyrinomonadaceae bacterium | reverse complement strand
TTATCGACGCATCGAGCGTCACCTTCCCGTCGCGGTCGGGAAATGCCTCAAGCCCGACGCAGCAGCTCGGCTCGCCCTCGCTCGCCCGCCCCGCCGCCTCGACCGCATCGATCGCCTTCCCGCCCTTTTGCAGCAGCGGCCACGCCGCCCTGTTCGGGGTCATACCGCTGTCCCAAGTTGAAACAACAAGCGGCAGCTTTAGCCGGTTCGGTGCCGGCCCGGGCTGCCTTTGCCCTAAAGCGTTTTGTGCCAGCAAAAAGGGCAGTCCGAGTATCGGTAATTCCAAAAATCGGCGACGGTTCATTGGTTGTTCGGCTCCATTGCAAATGAGTGTAGACGTATACAACCCCGCCTGCAAACTGTATTTTCCGTCGCGAAAGTTCTACATTATTACGTTTGCCGTACTAAAAGAGATGGATTCTGCGGATACAACGACAACACATCAGGCTCCCGAACTTTCGCTCTTTCTGCCCGTGCTCGACGAAGAGGACAACCTCCGGCCGATGCACGCAAAGATCAAGGCCGCGTTGGACGCTTTGGGCAAGACCGCCGAGGTCATTTTCGTCGACGACGGTTCGACCGACAAGAGCCTTGCGATATTGAAGGATATAGCCGCCGAGGACGGCCGCGTCCGCGTGATCTCGCTCCGCCGCAACTACGGTCAGACCGCCGCGATGTCCGCCGGCATCGACGCCGCAAAAGGCGAGATCCTTATTCCGATGGACGCCGACCTGCAGAATGACCCGGCCGACATCAAGCGCTTGCTCGATAAGCTCGACGAGGGCTACGACGTTGTCTCAGGCTGGCGAAAGAACCGGCAGGACAAGATGGTCTCGCGAAAGATACCGTCGATGATCGCTAACAAGATCATCTCGTGGATCGGCGACGTCCATCTGCACGACTACGGCTGCTCGCTCAAGGCGTACAGACGCGACGTCCTTAAAGACGTAAAGCTCTACGGCGAGATGCACCGCTTTATCCCGATCTACGCCTCATGGGCAGGAGCACGCGTTACCGAGATCCCGGTCGATCACCATGCCCGCACGGCCGGCAAATCGAAGTACGGCATCTCACGCACGATCAAGGTGATATTCGACCTGATGACCATTAAATTCATGGCCGAATACCACACCAAACCGATCTACGTTTTCGGCACCGCCGGCATGCTCGCCTTTGCGGCCTCCGTCTTGGCCGGGCTCTACGCGGTCTTCCTCAAATTCGCCCACGTCTTCGGCTTGCCCCAATACCACGCCGATTTCGTCGAAACGCCGCTGCCCGTCCTATCGATCGTGATGTTCGCGATCTCGATACAGTTCTTTTTGATGGGATTATTAGCCGAGTTGTTGGTGCGTACTTATCACGAATCCCAGGACAAGGCGATATACGCTGTGCGTGAAAAGATCGGGTTTGAATAATAGCTGATAGCTGTCAGCTATTAGCTATTAGCTATTTTTCGAATGTGCGGAATTGCAGGTTGGATAAACCTCGACACAACTAAACCGAACACGAACGCCGAGGCGGTGCTGCACTCGATGTGTGACCGCATCGTGCATCGCGGGCCGGATAGCGAGGGGCTGTGGTCTGATGAAACGGCGGCGCTTGGGATGCGACGGCTTTCGATCATCGATCTGCACACGGGCGAGCAGCCTGTTTTCAGCTGCGACCGCTCCGTCATCGTGATGATGAACGGCGAGCTGTACAACTACCGAGAGGTCAGGGCCGAACTGGAAAAGAAGGGCCATAGATTCACGACGAAGTCCGACACGGAGATACTGCCGCACCTATACGAAGAATATGGCGAAGACCTGCTCGATCACGTCAACGGTATGTACGCCTTTTCGCTGTGGGATTCGCGGCGAAAAAAGCTGATCATCGCCCGCGACCGCTTCGGCGAAAAGCCGCTCTATTACGGCGTCTTTGACGGCAAGCTTATCTGGGCCTCGGAGCCGAAAGCCATCCTCGCCCATCCGGCAGTCACGCCCGAACTCGACCTCAAGGCACTACGCCATTACGTCTCGTTCGACTACGTCCCGGCCCCGATGTCGATCTACAAGGGCATCCACAAACTCCCAGCCGCACATGTTCTGGCGGTTGAGAACGGCGAAGTCAAGACCCGCCGCTACTGGGACATCTCGTGGCAACACGATGCGGAAGCCCGCGCGTCAGCAAGGGCGATTTCGGGAGGTGAAAATGGAAAGATCTCTCCCACAAAGCCGCAAAGCCGCAAAGACGGGTCGCTAACCGAGAAAGCCGACGAGCTAAAAGACCTCCTTTCCGATGCCGTCCGCATGCGCCTTGTCGCGGACGTTCCGCTCGGCATCCTGCTTTCCGGCGGGATCGATTCAT
>JAUCQE010000227.1 GCA_030372865.1 Pyrinomonadaceae bacterium | reverse complement strand
CGTCTCCTCTTCCGAAACCCTGCAGGACGACACCGCCGCCACGTCGCATTGGAACCACCTGCCCGGGTCCGTAAGTATATTCTCCATTGAACGCCAACGGGGTCCAGCCTTGCTGAGAAAGCCCATGGTTTCGCGTGCTTGTAAGCAACACGACGGTATAGGTCTTACCAAACGCTCCGGTACTGAAACGCGCCATCATTGCCTCAAGTTCGCCGCTGGAACTAACGAAATCCCCAGCACTTTGAAGCGCTTCCTTGATGCTTTCTCGCCCGCCCAATATGAGGCAGTAACCGTTGACGGCCGTGTTGCCCGGCCCGAAGCTCGTAATGACATCTCCATTGTCCTTGATCGCAGTTATCAGCCCTTTCAGGCTTTTGATAGCGTCGCCCTTAAGGGCCAGCGTGTTCCAATGTCTTACTTTCATAGCCTCGATTGATCCATCCTTATATAGAATTAGGCCCGAGATCGGCCGCACGCCCGGGAGCGGCAGAATCCGAAATACACCAATACCGCGCATACACGGTGGCGGTCGCAAGCTTGAACGGGCAAGCCATTTCTAACTGTTGAAAAACCGATTGGTTCTAGGGTGCCGAAATTATAAAACAGATCAGCGAGGCAATCAATAATTAATTTTATTCGATAAGCGGGAACCTGGTGACAACCTTGCGGCTTCGATCAGATCAAGAAAGTGGACGTCCTGCACGAGCCCGTCTTTAGAAAAAAACCGCCCATGTGGCAAAGTCGTCCGAGATGTCGCTGAAGTGGTGCTCGGCCATTGCGGGAACGAACAGGGCGTCGCCGGCCGTGCACGGGTGGGGTTCACCGTCGATCAACAGGACCGCCGAGCCGCGTGCGATGAAATAGAATTCGTCTTCCTGGTGAAAAGTCTGGTAGTCCGTCCCACGCGGGGCAAAGAAAGCGAGTCGGACGCCGTCCTTTTCATACGGCTCGATATCCCAAACGCCGTCTTTCCACTTCTCGTTTCCCGGAAGCGGCAATGCCTTCAACAAGTCATCAATGTTGAATTTCATATCAACGAAAACACTACACGCCGGTTACAGTTGCGGCAGCACGAACGCACCGATATGCGGCTTCGAGGTGTTCAGGCACGTCTCGAGCGAAAGTATCAGGGCGCATCGGACATCCTCGGGCGTGACGATCGCATCGACCAACCCGCGTGCCGCGGCGTGCTTTGCATCGAGTTCGCGGTCGTAGGTCTGCCGCACGCTTTCCATTTCGGCGAGCATTGCGGCGTCGGGTTCTTTTCCTTCTTTCTTCAGCTTTTCAAGCTGGGTCCCGAAGATCGCCTGCACGGCTGAATCGCCTTCCATCACGCCCATCCGTCCGGTCGGCAGCGAAAAGATGAAATCGGGGTCAAAGCCCTGCCCGGCCATCGCGTAGTAGCCGGCACCGGATGCGTGGTTTACCGTCAGTACGATCTTCGGCACCGTCGCCGTCGCCATTGCCTCGACGAATCTTGCACCGGCGCGAATGATGCCGCTGTGCTCGGCGTCCGCGCCGACCATAAAGCCCGAAACGTCCTGGACAAAAAGCAGCGGCGTCTGATGCCTTTCGCAGTTCTCGATAAAATACGCGGTCTTCTCGGCACTCTCGGTATAAACGATACCGCCGAACCGCGGCGGCGAGCCGGGTTTCCCTTTCGACATTCCGCGAGAATTCGCCATGATCCCAACGAGGATCCCGCCAATGCGGGCCGTCCCGCAGATCATCTCTTTGGCAAAGTCCGCCTGGAATTCGTCGATCCCGCCCTCGTCAATTATCGTGTCGAGCACGGCGTGCATGTCATACGGGGCCCGATGGTCTTCGGGCAGCAGGGAATACATTTTCCCGACGGGCTCTGCCGGTTCGCGGCTATCCGCGATAGATACCCGCGTCGGCTCCTTAGCCGGAAGCTCCGCGATCAGTTCCCTGATCTTCTCTAAGCACGCCTTATCGTCGGG
>JAUCQE010000226.1 GCA_030372865.1 Pyrinomonadaceae bacterium | reverse complement strand
TTCGCGGGCAAAAACGCTTTATGACCATTCCGAGAGTAAAAATAACCGAAGAAGCCGCGAAAATCGTTCAACAACTTCGTGAGAAGAATGGCGAGTTGATGTTCCATCAATCCGGCGGGTGTTGTGACGGGAGTTCGCCGATGTGTTATCCGAAGGGCGAGTTCATGGTCGGGTCGAGCGATGTTTGGCTGGGTGAGGTGGCGGGCTGCGATTTTTACATGGCGAAGGACCAGTTCGAGTTCTGGCAGCATACGGAACTCACGATCGACGTCGTAAAAGGCCGCGGTGCGAGTTTCTCGCTGGAGATCCCGCTCGGGCTGCGGTTCGTGACGAAATCGCGTGTGTTCACGTACGAAGAATCGCAGAACCTGACGCCGACGCATTTGGGCGAGCACATTGCGGCGGGCACCTAGGCAGAAACACGAGCCGTAGCGAGTGTGCCCCGTTCACTCCCGAGCGTCAGAGGTCGTTCGACCCGTTAAACTTTTCTATCGGCGAAGTGCACACTCCCTACCGGTCGTGTTTCCGCCTTTTGACTTATGAAAATTACCGTATTTGAAAAGCCTACCTGAACGACCTGCCGGAATCTGGCGACGCTGTTCCGTGAGAACGGCATTGATTTCGAGCAGGTGAATTACTTCGTCGAGCCGCTGACGGCGGAGACGGTCAAAACTTTGCTGAAAAAGCTGGAAATTCCCGCGTTCGGGTTGCTGCGGACGAAGGAAAAAGAGTTTAAGGAACGCGGCTTCACGCCGGAAACGCCGGAAAGCGAGGTCATCGACGCGATCGTCGCAAATCCCGGCCTCCTAAATCGCCCGATCGTCGTCGTCGGCGACAAAGCGGTCATCGCCCGCCCGATAGAAAAGGCCCTCGAGCTAATTACGTAGGCCATCGTCACGAAAAAGCCGCCGAACATTCCTCGTGACATGCACAGGTTACGGCGTGATTTGTACA
Organism: Pyrinomonadaceae bacterium; assembly: GCA_030372865.1. GTDB lineage: Bacteria > Acidobacteriota > Blastocatellia > Pyrinomonadales > Pyrinomonadaceae > OLB17. Next base: position 4,482 of record JAUCQE010000226.1, on the reverse strand, counting down.
GATCACGGCGGGATTTATGACGGTCACAGCGGAATTTATCGCGGTCACGGCGTGATTTGCATAGATCGCGGTGTATTTTCTAGCAATTACGGCGTGACTTATAGAGAATTCGGCGTGACTTGTATCTATTCCGTTGTAATTGATATATGTTCCGCTGTGACTTTATGATATTGCGACGCAATATATTATGATCCTGCCGTGATATTTACAGATCTCGCCGCAATCTTTCGATGTTACGGCGAAACTTATAGATATCGCAGGAATTTTCTGCTAGAATTTCACCCGACGCGGCGAGCGATGGTCGATCGCCGGACAGAATTCCTTTAACATCAACCAATTTACATCCATATGAGGCCTAGTAGTCGTTGGTTCCCGCTGAAATTGTCGCAACAGGCGGTTTGGCTGCGTAATTTTGCGGCCCGTTTTGCGGAACAGGGTTCGGCGTTGGGTTTTTCGGCGGCGGAGATCGCGGCGATCGAGGCCGATGCCGATACTATCGAGTGGCTCGCGAGAAATCAGGTCGCGGTCGAGACTTTTAAGCGTGCCGCGGCGAGCTATCGCAGGCATGTTTTGTCCGGAAAGCCCGGTACTCCGCTCAACTCTTATCCACAGCCGACCGCTCTTACGCCGCCGCCCGGCACCGCCGTCGGCGTTTATCGACGCATCGCCGAAGCGGTCGAGCGAATTCGCGTTGCACCCGGTTATTCGGCCCAAACTGCGGCTTCATTCGGTATTCGAACCGTCCGCGGCGAAGGGGCTGACCTGAACGATGCGAAACCGAACCCGAAACTGAGGGTCCTGCCCGGAAATCGCGTGCTGGTGCGGTTCACGCGCGGTGATTTTGACGGCGTCGAGCTGCAGGTGAGAGTCGATAATGCCGAGAAATTCACGAATTTCGGACGGTTTTTGCGTTCGCCGGCGGAGATCCGTATCGAACCGGGGCCGGAAAACCTGCCGCGTGCGGTCGAAGTGCGTGCCCGTTACCTTCGCGGCAACGACCCGGTCGGGCAGTATTCCGATACCGACTTTATCGCCACGATACCCTGATAAAATTTCGCAAGAGTTCGGCAGCGGCGGCGAAACTCGCGTAAACTGAAACGCAAAGCCCGAGTTTTTAGGAGTTGAGATGAAGAAATTATTGCTGATCTGCACGCTCGCCGCCTTGCCGTTCGCCGCGGCTTGCGACCCGCAGAGCGAGATAACCAAAAAGGGCCTCGAAAAATACGGCCCGACGCCGACGCCCTCGGTCGAACCGACGCCGACGCCCGTGCCGATCGACCCCGCGGACGCCATCCCGGCCGCGAGCGGCGAAGAGGGGCCGATGCTCATCGTTAATAAGGCCGAGGAAACAAAACCGCTGAACTGCGACAAATACAACCAGGTGATGGTCAACAGCCGCGACCACAAAGTAACGATAAAAGGTGCCTGCAGGCAGCTGGTGGTGAACGGAAACGGCAATGAGATCACGGCCGAGGGCATCTCGGAGATCATCTTTAACGGCGAGAACAACCGCGTGACGTATTCGAAGTACGTCAACGCGAAACATCCGCAGGTACGCGACAACAAGGGCTCGAACGCCGCCGAAAAGGCCGCCGCCGAGCCGCAGAAATCAACGAAATGATCTATACCAACGGAAATGGGAACGGCAACGGCCATCGCCCGAAGCCGAAGAACGTGCTCGGCGGCGAGCTGAAGGTCTGCTGTACGTCGCCGATGACCGGTTTTTATCGCGACGGCTATTGCAAGACCGGCGTCGAAGACCGCGGAAGGCATACCGTCTGCATCATCGCGACCGATGAGTTCCTCGCTTATTCAAAAGCAGCCGGAAACGACCTTTCGACGCCGATGCCGCAATATTCTTTCCCTGGCCTGAAGGCCGGCGACCGCTGGTGTCTCGTCGCACTGCGTTGGAAACAGGCACTCGAAGACGGAATGGCCCCGCAGGTCGTGCTCGAAGCGACGCATGAATCGATCCTGGAGATCGTCGGGCTCGACGTGCTGCGTGAATACGCGTACGAAGACTGATGCACACCGTTGAACATCTCAGAGAGCTTTACGCGTACAACGACTGGGCGAACCGGCGGGTGATCGTGACGGTGCGGTCGTCGGGCTCCGAACGCTGTTTGAGCATCCTTTCGCATTTGCTGACGACCGAGAACGAATATTTTGAGCGTCTGTACGGCAAGGATTCGACGGGTTTCGACTTCTGGCCCGAGATGACTGCCGAGAACTGCGGCGAACTTGCCCGCGAGATCGCCGAGCGTTACGAAAAGCTGCTCCGGCGTTTCGAGGAAGAAGGCCTCGACCTTCGCTCACGCTACCGCACGAGCGAGGGCATCCCGCAGGAGAATACGTTTCGCGAGATGCTCATGCACGTGCTCTTTCATTCCTCGATCCACCGCGGAAATATCATGCTGAGGCTCCGCGAGGAAGGCTTCACACCGCCCGCGATCGACTACATCATCTACCTCCGCGAGACCAAATACATCTGGCCTTTTCGATTCCCGCCTTAAATTGCTGTAAAATGCAGCATTCGAATGGAACAGCTGCCGCCCGAGCAATACACCTTTGATTTTCCCAAGGAAACCGCCGAGATCCTTGCCGAGTCGCGCGATGAGCTTCGCGTGAAGATCGGCGAATTTGCCGGCCCGCTCGACCTGCTTCTTTATCTGATCCGCCAGGAACAGGCGAATATCTTCGACATTCCGATCGCGAAGATCACGGATGAATACGTGAAGTACATTCGCCTGATGAAACGGCTCGACATCGCCGTCGCGGCAGATTTTCTCGTGATGGCGGCACAGCTGATCGAGATCAAATCGAAGATGCTGCTGCCGCGAGACCCGATCGCTCCGGGCGAAGAGGAAGAGATCGAAGACCCGCGGCAGGAACTCGTCGACCGCCTGCTCGAGTACGAGCGGTACAAGTCCGCGGCGCAGATGCTTTACGAAAAGGCGACCGTGGAGCAGGCCGTTTTTCCACGCGGAAAGATCGAATCTGACGATAACAACGCCGAAATTAGCGCGACGGTCTTTGACTTGATCAGCGTTTTCCAAAAGGTGCTCGCCCGCCAGAAGGACGAGATACAGATGGAGATCCACCGCGAGGAAATATCGCTCGCGGACATGATCAAGGCCCTCAGAAAACGCATCTTTGACGAAGGCGAGCTTCTGCTGGTGGCCTTTTTTGAAGATATGCACACGCGCCGCGAGCTTGTGACTGCGTTCATCGCCGTGCTCGAGATCGTCCGCACCGAAAGCGTGAAATTAGTACAAAAAGCGACCTTCGGCGATATCATCCTGAAGAAAGTTTAATGACCCAGAAGCCCGAAAATACCGACCCCGAAGACATTTCAGCGACCGATGAACAAGTTTCATCGCACGATGAAAACGTTTCATCGCATGATGAAAATGTTTCATCACCTGATGAAAACAGTTCATCACCCGATGAAGAGGTTTCATCGCATGATGAGAACGTTTCATCGCACGATGAAGAGGTTTCATCACCTGATGAAAATGTTTCATCACCCGATGAAAATGCTTCAGAACCGACTGAAAGCGTTGCACGTTCCACATCTGAGCTGATGGCGGTCGTTGAGGCATTGATCTTCGTCGCCGACGAACCGCTGACGCCGAAGATGATGGCGGACGTGCTCGGCGAGGAGAAAGATGCCGTGCTGGCGGCGGTCGAGGAACTTGCGAAAGAGTACGAGGAACGCTCCAGCGGCCTGCAGATTCGCGGCATCGCGGGCGGCTGGCAGATCGCGACGCGGACCGAATATCACGAAGAAGTCCGCACGTTCCTGAAGACAAAGCCGTCGGCGAAACTCTCGCTGGCCGCACTCGAAACGCTCGCCGTCATCGCCTATAAACAGCCGGTGACGGTGCCCGAGATACTCGAGATCCGCGGCGTGCAATCGGCCTCGGCCATCAAAACGCTGCTCGAAAAACGCCTCATCATCACCAAAGGCCACAAAGAAACCGTCGGCCGCCCGATGATGTACGGAACAAGCAAGGAATTTCTCCTCCACTTCGGGCTGAAAGACCTCTCGGAACTCCCGTCGATCGAGGATTTCCAGGATCTTGTGCAGTGAGCAGTGAGCAGTGAGCGGTAAGCAGCGAAGACAAGTTCGACGTTGCACGATCCAAAAAAATGAAACCCCACAAGAATCTCGTCGCTTGGCAAAAAAGCATGGACTTGGTAGTTGCGGTCTACGACGTGACGAAATTGCTTCCAAAAGAGGAAACCTATGGTCTGATTTCACAGATGCGGCGGGCGGCGGTCTCGGTGCCGTCTAATATTGCGGAGGGTGCGGCCGGCCGCTCGCCGGATCAGTTTCGTAACTTCCTGGCAATCGCGATCGGTTCTTTAAATGAGTTAAATACTCAGATCGAGCTGGCTTTGCGCGTAGGTTATTTGGGTTCCGAAGTGCACGACTCGATTCCTGTCTCTTATACACATCTCCGAGCCCACGAGTCAGCG
>JAUCQE010000225.1 GCA_030372865.1 Pyrinomonadaceae bacterium | reverse complement strand
GAGATGTGTATAAGAGACAGCGCCGAACCCGTCGTACGAACGCCGGAGCCGCTGCCGACAGGCCTAAAGGACATTCATTTATCACTTATCCGGGAGACCGGAGATTCTGAGACGTCCCAACTTCTTCGGCATCTCTTTGGCCCGGACACCGACGCTGCGATGTCCGTGGTAAATGAGGACGAGTCGGGCCTTATCGAACATGTGTCGTCGGCAACGCTTAGGGAAAGCGAAGCCGACGACAGTGAGGAGATCCAAAAGATCAAAGATTCGCTCTACACGCCCGCAAAAGTTGAGACGACTCCTGCAGCAACGCCGAAGGCCGGCCGTAGAGGTGGTTTTACGTTCGAGCCTAGATTTGACTGGCGTCGGCTCGCGTTCGGATTCAGCCCCGTCCCAACTCTTGCGTCGGACGTCACGACCTCAAAGAACGGGGGCGAGATAAAGTCCGAGGCAGAACGCACGAAGAGTTTTGAGACGGACAAGGCGACGCTCAAAAAGACCCAAAAAGCTGAGACGCGTTTCATCAGAGACGGCAAGACCTTCGGCATCATCATGAAGACCGTTGAGACGATCGAGGGCCGTTCGAAGACCGACGATAGCACCTTTCGTAAGGTCACCGAGATGATGTGGAAAGCGTCGGTCGCCGCGTGTCCGGACGTGAACGGCATCTCTGCCGGCACCGGCGAAGGCTGGGTCATGACTGAGACGGAAGTAAAGGCCGCGGCCGGCAATGCGAAAATGTCGCGGCACGTACAGGTCTCAAGCAAGACGACCGGCAATGTCAACGACGAGGCCGAGATGACGGACTACGACCTTACGGCCGAGGCGACCGATACCGTGGCCGGTTACGACGATGCGACCCGACGCGGACTGCTTTCTGAGACGGTGCTAAAGGACCGCAGCACGAAGGTCTTCTACGAGATCAAAGGCAATCAGATCGAGGTCAAGCCCTCCGACGCCGACGGCGAACGGCGGCCGGCGAAAATGGGCAAGATCACGGTAAAGAAGCTAAGCGGCTCGCCCGACGCTGACCTCCAGGCCGCCGACAAAGTAGCCGGTGCACTCGTCACGGGACTTTGGAACCATACGAACTCGATGTATTCGTCGGCCCGCAGTTTCTGGCGTCGTTACCGCTGTGTCTCGATCGATGTAAAGGCACCGAAAACGCGTCTCAAAAAAGGCGAGACGGTGACGATCACCGCCGAAACGACCCACCGTCAAGATGGTGCCAAGGTCAACGCACGGCTCGAGGCCTCAGCTCTCGACGGTGCCGTCACGCCGGAGATCCAAAAGGGTACGCCGCGCGTTACCTATCGCTACACCAACGGCGACGAAAAGACGTCTCACTATACGGTCGAATCGTTCTCAAAACGCGGCATCGGCATCGGCGGCATCGAGTTCATGACCGAGACGGAATGCTCGGGCGGTTACACCGGACGGATCGAGATCACGAAGAAGAAAGTTGAGACGGACACGAAGGTGACCGCAAAGGGCCAGCATATGTC
>JAUCQE010000224.1 GCA_030372865.1 Pyrinomonadaceae bacterium | reverse complement strand
CCACGGCCACCGCCGCCACCGCCGTAGCCGCCGCGTCCACCGCCGCCAAATCCGCCACGACCGCCGCCGCCGCGGCTTTCCTGCGGCTTGGCCTCGTTGACCTTAAGCTCACGACCGTCAACTTCCTTGCCGTTCAGCTGGGCAATCGCGTTGTCGCCTTCCTCTTTCGATGACATTTCGACAAAGCCGAAACCACGCGAACGTCCAGTCTCGCGGTCCTCTATGATGTTTGCCGAGGTTACGGTACCGACTGTTCCAAAAAGATCATTAAGATCCTGATTCGTTGTGTTGAAAGAGATATTTCCTACGTAGAGTTTCATTTAATAATTTACCTTTTCCCGTCTGCGGGAACTGCTGAAGAAGCTTCGAATCGGATCTGCGTTGGAGAAAAGTCTCGACTGCGCTGGTTCGGATTTCGGATGCTCAAGAACTGCAAGAGCCACTTCTAAACTGAATGGGGCCTACTCTCAAACTAATCCAAACACCGGCTTTGACAAGCGCGTCATGCGACGCGAGAGAAGGAATTTCAACTATGATGCTTTATATCTGCGGAAATAGCAATCTTTTTCGACAATATTTGGAAAGTTGCGCCGCTCGCTCAGGTTGGCCCGATAAAGTTGCACTACTTTGCGGGTGCTGACCACTTATCAAATACGGCATTTGCCGACCGCGCTATCGCCGCCTCGCGGGTCTTTTCGTCACCCGAAGAATCCCGCAGAAAGACGGCGATAACCACATGATTGCCATTCGGCATCGTGATTATTCCCACATCGTTCGTCGCGGAAGTGACGCCGTCCCGCATTGAGCCTGTGCCGGTCTTGTGAGCGACAGGTGTTCCGGCGGGCAGAAGGCCCTTTAGTCGGTTCGGGCCTGTCGGTGTTTCGTACATGAACGTCAGTAGCAATAGTTCTTTCTGGTCCGCATCCGCACTTACCTTAGGCTTTTGCGACCAAAGGGCCCGTAGCAACTGCACCGCCGCCCGCGGCGTCGACCAGTTATCGTATTGCCGCTCCCACGCCTCGGCAAACTCGGTGTGCGAGTACCGAACTTTCATTTCGGTGACCCCAAGCGAATCGATAAACGCTTGAACTCCTGCCGCACCGCCCGCGAGTCGCTGAAGCACGTCCGCCGCGGTTCCGTCGCTGACCGAGACCGCCGCCTTTATCATCTCTTTCAGCGGCATTTTTCCGCCGTTTGGATTCTCGTCGCGAATCGGCGAATGCATTCTCGCAGGCACGAGTTCATCCTTGGCGAACGCGATCTGGTCGTCGAGGTTTATCTTCCCGTCCACGGCCATTTTCATCACGGCCATCGAGATCGGGACCTTAACAACGCTCTGCAAAGCAAAACGCTCGCCGGCGTTGTATTCGGCAATGCGGCCGGTTTCCAACTCGACAGCGTAAACGCCGAGTTTGCCTTTCGAGTCCTTTTCAAACTCCGCGAACTGCTTCGCAAGATCGGAATCGGGTGTCAGGCTCGGAGTCGCCGTCGGAGACTTCGAAGCATCGCCGCCGTTCGCAGTCTGAATCTTCTCAGACGAGGCACATGCCGCCAGCGACACGGAAAGAAACATCGCGCAAATGAAGGTCCTTATTTTCATTTATGGAAGCAGAGTGCCGGGAATGCCCACCGGCAGCGAGTAGATGGAGTCGTTGGTCGCAATGATCATTTCGCCGGCCTTCCCGAAGCAAAGCCCGACAATGTTGTTGCCCGCCACGAAATGCTCGATCTTCTTGTCCGGCGATATCCGCACGATCCCGTGCATGCCGCCGTAGCAGGCCGCAGCGTAGAGATTTCCCTCTCGGTCGAACGCAAGGCCCTGCGGCCGCCCGAAACCGCGGACAAACGGCTCAACATCGCCGTCCGGCGAAACGCGGTAGATCGCGTCATGACTCGCAAGGCCCGGTGCCGAAACGTAAAGAAAGCCGTCGGGCCCGAAGGCGATATGATATGCCGCGACCGACGGCTCGATCTTTGCGAACTTCTCCGCAATACCGAAATCGCCGACCCGATGAATGGTTCCGGCCCGGTCACCTACGTATAAGCGCCCAACGCCATCAAACGCGATTCCCGTTGCGACGCCAAGTCCGGACGCATACGGCAGCACGTCCTCGCCGCGTTCGATTCGGTAGACCTCGCCGGCCGCACGGTTCGAGACATAAAGATCACCCGTCGGCGAGAACGCTATTCCGGTAGGATTCATCACCTCCGCGGGCAGTGCGTCTACAAATCCATCCGGCTCGATGCGAAACAATGTATTGGCAAGCTGATACCCTCGAGAACCTGACCGCGTCGCGATGATCGATCCATCCTTCGGATCCACTGCCGGATTCGCGACATTATGGAGTTCACTCGCCAACTTTTTGCCGATGGTCAGGTCGACCGAATTGCTCGACGACGCGCCGCTTTGCAGAAATGCGGCCTTGTGACCGTCCGCATCTTCCGGAACTGAGGCCAGCACCCGGCGTGAAGATGCCGCTATGATCTCGGCCTCTTCACCGCCGATAAAGCACGCGTGTTCGCCAAAGGTAGCTTCAAATCCGTCGCATTCGATCGAGATCTCGCCGCCGGGTATCGCGTACCGCGGCCGTATTTCTTTGATTGTTCCTGTGTTGCCCATGAGTGTTTCGGGGGAAACCTCAATACTAAACCCGACCGGAGGGTTAGTCCATTTCGCCCGTCCGGTCAATTTGAACGAGCGGGCCGTCACAAAGAATTAATATTGACTGAGACCCGCTCGCGGCGTTAAACTTTGTTTTGACGGTTTGAATCTTTTCAAGTCACGTCCGAACCCTTCGAAAAGCCGTCATCCGGAAAGTCCTGCCAATACCGGCGATCTGAATTCCACTTTCCATCTCCTTTCCCTGAGTTATGCTGAACAGAATTGACGACCTTTTGCGCATGGCGATCAGTTTCGGGTCCTCCGACCTGCATCTCCGTGCCGGTTCGGTTCCCGTCATCCGTGTCGATGGCGAGTTACGGCCGATGTCCGGTGCGATGAAGCTGACGCAGGAAGAAACGCTGGAAATGGCGTTCGGCATGATGTCGAACCGCCAAAAGCAGCATTTCAAGGACGTTTTCGAGGTCGATATCGGTTACGGCGTCACCGGCCTCGGCCGTTTTCGCGTCAACATCTTCCAGCAGCGGAACTCTATCGGCATCGTTGCCCGCGTCATTTCTGACGAGATCAAGACCTTTTCGGACCTCGGCCTGCCGCCGATCCTTAATTCGATCGCGGAGGAACAGCGCGGTCTTATCCTCGTGACCGGGACCACCGGTTCGGGTAAATCGACCACTCTTGCAGCACTCGTCGACCGCATCAACGAGACCCGCAATTCGCACATTGTCACGATCGAGGATCCGATCGAATTTCTTCATAAGGACAAGCAGTCCTTCATCACGCAGCGTGAGGTAGACGTCGATACACGCTCGTTTGCCGAGGCACTTCGCGGTTCGCTTCGCCAGGACCCGGACGTTATCCTCGTCGGCGAAATGCGCGACCTCGAAACGATCGAGACCGCCCTGGTCGCCGCCGAGACCGGCCACCTCGTGCTTTCGACCCTCCACACGCTCGACGCCCAGGAGACGCTGACACGTATCATTTCGGCTTTCCCGCCCTATCAGCAAAAGGCCATCCGTATTCAGCTTTCCGGCCTTTTGAAAGCGGTGGTTTCGCAGCGTCTGATGAAATCCACGAGCAACAAAGGCCGCGTCCCGGCGGTCGAGGTACTAATCTCGACGCCGCTGATCCGCGACTACATCCTGCACGAGGAGAAGACAGTGTCTATTCGCGACGCGATCTCCGCGGGTACCTCGCAATACGGAATGCAGACCTTCGACCAGTCGCTTTTCTATCTATATTCGTCGGGCCTGATCACTCTCGAAGAGGCACTTCGCGGTTCGACGAATCCGGACGAATTCCGCCTCCGTCTCGCCGGCATCCAGAACACATCGGCGATGGCGAAGGAAGAAATGGAACGCAAGAGCGGCGTCGGCGATCTGAGCACGCTTTTGACCCGCATTTGATCGCAAACTTGTCACTCTCCCCGACGGCCCGAAACCCCTTTGCGGACGGGCCGTTTTCCTTTTTCTTCGACATTTGCGACGGTATATCGCACCATTGCGACAAAAGCGCCGCTCGGTTACATCTAACGGCCCGCTAATTGAACTCGAAGTCTTGACATTTAAGGGGTTTGACGTGTAACGTCTAGTTTTATCCGGTCGAGTGAACAGGTTCTCTTTTACATCGAAATGCGATCGTTTTGATTGAGGTAACGGCCAGTTGCTTCAGGGTGGTTCCTTTTGGCGGCTAACATTCACCTCCCTGCTTCCCTTTCCGGAAAATAAAAGATCAGATAGGCAGGTGTGTCTTTACACCCTGCCAGACAGTTTTTACGCGAATTTAATATAAGGAAGACGACTTACACTTAAATGGCACCTGAGGTTAACAACGAGACTGAAGATACGAAGACCGGCGAATCTTCGGTTATGGACAACACGGAAAAGAAGGACGCAGTCGCTAATGCACCGGTTCAGGCTGCGGAAGATGTTTCGGACGAACAGCACAACTCTGGAGAGATCGACTTTGGTGCGATCCTCGAGCAGTTTGAGCAGGAACAGACGGTCTACCACCCCGGCGAAATGGTCGAGGGCAAGGTGGTCGGCGTTTCTGATCGCGGCGTTCTGGTCGATTTTGGCTACAAGAGCGAAGGCGTGATCCCGGCGGAGGAATTCCCCGGCGGCGTCGAAGGCTCGGTTGCGGTCGGCGATACGATCGAAGCCATCATCAAGAGCATTCACACCGGCGACGCGCCGCCGGTCCTTTCACGTTCCGACGCGCTTTCCCGCAAGGTCTGGAACGACCTCGAAGAGGCATTTAAGAACGAGACCGCCGTCGTCGGCAAGATCGTTGACAAGACAAAGGGCGGCCTTCGTGTCGATATCAACGGCGTCGAAGCATTCCTTCCCGGATCGCAGATCGATTCGCGTCCTATCCGCGGCCTTGATTCTTACATCGGCCAGGATATCGAGGCGCGTATCATCAAGTTCAGCCGCCGCCGCAACAACATCGTCCTTTCGCGCAAGGTCATCACGGACACCGTGATGAACGAGCAGAAGGCCGAGACCCTCGGCCAGATCGAGGTCGGCTACGTCGTCGAAGGTACGGTCAAGAACCTTACCGAATACGGTGCGTTCGTTGACATCGGCGGCATCGACGGCCTGCTTCACGTTACGGACATGTCGTGGGGCCGCATCCAGAACCCGAGCGAGATGTTCAAGCCGGGCGACCACATCCAGGTCAAGGTCCTGAAACTTGATCGCGAAAAGGAAAAGATCTCGCTTGGCTACAAGCAGCTTCAGCCGGATCCGTGGTCGACCGTTGTTGAGGTTTACCACGTAAACACCACCGTCAAGGGCAAAGTTTCGTCGGTTACCGAATATGGCATCTTCGTCGAGCTCGAGCCGGGCGTTGAAGGCCTCGTGCACGTATCGGAGATCTCATGGTCGAAGCGTTCGGTCAGCCCGAAGCGTATGTTCCACCGCGGCGATGAAGTTGAAGTTCAGGTCCTGGGCGTCGATACGGAAGAAAAGCGTATCAGCCTCGGCATGAAGCAGCTTCAGGAAAATCCGTGGGATACCGTCGCCCTCCGCTACCCGGTCGGCACGAAGATCCGCGGCAAGGTCCGCAACATCACCGATTTCGGTGCGTTCGTTGAGATCGAGGACGGCATCGACGGCCTCGTGCACGTATCCGACATCACCTGGGCCAAGAAGCTCAAGCACCCGAAGGAGCTTCTAAAGAAGGACCAGGAAGTCGAAGCGATCATCACGCACATCGACACTGCCGGCCAGCGTCTGTCGCTCTCGATGAAGGACCTTACCCCGAGTGCCTGGGAAGGCTTCGTTGCTACCCACAAGCCCGGCGACACGGTCCGCGGCAAGGTCTCGCGGTTCACGAGCTTCGGCGTTTTTGTTGAACTCGGCGAGGGCCTCGAAGGCCTCTGCCACATTTCGGAGCTTTCCGAAGAGCGTGTTGAGCGTCCCGAGGACATCGTCCAGCTCGGACAGGAAATGGATTTCAAGATCCTTCGCATCGAGAACGAAGACCAGAAGATCGGCCTTTCGTTCCGTGCTGTCGGCAAGGACGATGAACCGATCATCGACACGCGCCAGTACACGAGCGGTGCAAAGGGCGGTATGGCTTCGCTCGGCGAACTTGCCAACCTGAAGTTCGGTTCGGCTGCCGCTGAAGAGGAGGCTCCGAAGGCCGAGAAGAAGGAAAAGAAAGCTGCTAAGCCGGAGGCCGAAGAGGCCCCGGCCGCTGAAGCTCCGGCGGCTGAGGAAGCACCTGCAGCCGAGACTGCTGAGGAAGCGGCTCCCGCCGAAGTGGCACCTGCGGAAGAACCCGCTGCTGAGACGGCAGCGGAAACTGCTGAAGGCTCGGCTTCGGATACCGAAGAGGAATCCGAGCAGACCGCGGCTTAATGGGTAATTGATACCGATGTTTTTTTAGTCGGAGGAATCGACATGACAAAAGCTGACCTTGTTGAAAAAGTTGCGGTTGAAGCGGATATGACGAAAAAGGACGCCGAGCAGTTGGTTGAGATCGTCCTTGACAGCATCATCGAAACGCTGAATTCCGGTGAGAAGATCGAGCTCCGCGGCTTCGGCAGCTTTCGGGTCCGCGAACGCAATTCCCGAAAGGGCCGCAATCCGAAGACCGGCGATGCAGTAGACATTCCCGCAAAGCGCGTTGCCTACTTCAAGCCCGGTAAAGAGCTTAAAGAGCTGATCAATAGTTAGGTGTAAATTTCGTCTTCAAAATAAAAAGTCCGGCCGCCTGTGCCGGACTTTTTATTTTCTGGGTTCTTCTTTGGCTACTTCTGTGACGCCGCCTCTTTCTTATCCTGTATCGGACGACCGTTAAATGCCTCGTCCTCGATCTCACCGCCCTTGCTGATCGGGATGTCGGCCGGGTTCTTGTAACGCAGGCCGCGCTCTTCGCTGTCGAGTTCTTCCGGTACGACTTTGAACTGGCCGGACTGCGGCGGAACATAGCCCGGATAATCAACCCGTGAATGATAGATCGCGACCAGCGAACGGATCATCGATTCCCTGATCTGCGTCAGTTCCCTTAGCGTCAGGTCGCATTCGTCGAGTTGATCGTCGCTCAGGATGGCATCGATTATCTTTGTGACAATAAATCGAATATTCTCCGGCGTCGGCTCCGCGAGCGACCGCGCGGCCGCCTCGCAGCTATCCGCGATCATCATTATCGCCGTCTCCCGATACTGCGGCTTCGGCCCCGGATATCGAAAATCGTTCTCCGAGATGTCGTCAGGATCGCGAGCCTCTGCCTGGGCCTTTTTAAGGAAGTAATGCAGCGTTCGCGTGCCGTGGTGCTGCGGGATAAAGTCGATTATCCTCTGCGGCAGACCCATCTCTTTCGCGAGTTTGACGCCGTAGGTCACGTGGCTAATGATGATCTTTGCGCTCTGCTGCGGCTTCAAACGGTCGTGCGGGTTTTT
>JAUCQE010000223.1 GCA_030372865.1 Pyrinomonadaceae bacterium | reverse complement strand
CGCTGTCTCGTGGGCTCGGAGATGTGTATAAGAGACAGAAGAGGGGCTGGGAGAGTATTTTGAATCTTCCATCACCGCTGATATCCGGTCACTGGTAGTTTACGCGGGTGTTCACGAACTCCATTTTTCGACATATCACCGGAAGATCGCAAGTCGGTTTCCGTATGCGATCTACTATACGATAGAAGGCGAAACAATAATGATTCACGCGGTATTGGACACACGGCGCGAGCCCCTCAAATTAGCTGACCGTTTTTCCTAAGTAATCATCGTTCGATGTTTTTGATCTTGTAGAGGTCTAAACTCCATCGTGAATTAAAAGTAAACAAGCCGGTAATGCCGATTCGCATTGCCGGCTTTTCCGCTGTAAAATCGTAGTGATATTTTTCACTAAATTCATCATTTCAACATATGGCAAAGACAATTTTTATTGCCGGTTCGGGCGGGATCGGCAAAGCGGCGGCGTTACTTCTCCGCGAGTGGTCTCCTTTCAATGTGAACATCATTTTGGGCGATGTGAACGAGGGCAGCCTCGCGAGCGCGCTTGATTTCGTTAGCGGCGGGCCGAAGAAGAAGGTCAAGGTCGAGACTGTTCTGATGGACCCGACGGGCATCAATGACGCGATGAAAGCCGCGTTCGAGGCAAGTGACGTCCTGCTCGATTGCTCGCCCGGAAGCCAGGCCCCGCGGATGGCCCAGTTCGCCGTCGACTTCAAGATGCACTACGCGAACCTGACCGAGTATGTCGCGGAGACCGACAAAATAATGAAGCTCGCGAAGAATGCGGAAACGGGTTTCGTGCTGCAAACGGGGCTCGCACCGGGATACATCAACGTTCTCGCGATGTCGCTCTACCGCCAGTTCGTGGCCGATTATGAGAATGAAAAGGTCGAACGGATCGGGATGAAAGTAGGAGCTCTGACTGCTCACGCTCATGCACCGCATTTCTACGGTTTTACTTGGTCGCCGATCGGCGTCGCGACGGAGTACGTGAAGAACTCACGTGTCATCCGCAAGTACAAGATCACGGAAAAGCCCGCACTTTCAGCCCGCGAACGCATAATTATCGGGGCCCGCACGTACGAGGCCAATCTGACGTCTGGCGGTGCGGCGGACCTGCCGGATTTCTTCGAAGGCAAGGCACGCGAACTTGATTACAAAACGCTCCGTTACGTCGGCCATTATGACTGGGTGGATTCGCTAGTGAAGAAGATGCCGAAAGACAAGTCGCTGCCGAAAAAGCTCGAGGCGGTAATGCTTGAAAAGGTACCTTCGGTCGAAGATGACCTGGTGCTTGTGCATGCTTCAGTTGACGGGTTTGATTCGTTCGGCCGCCGACGGATGCTCGAGAAGGCATTTTTCATTGAACCGATCGAACTGAACGGCCGCCATTTGAGGGCAATCCAGACCACGACCGCGGCCCCGCTATGCGAGTCAGCAATGATGCTGCTGACCGGCGAGCATAAGGGTGTGATACTCCAGAGCCAGATCGATCCGGCATCGTTCATGGCCGGTAATTTCGTGTCACAGATCTATCGGTGAGGGTCGTCTGCATCTCCGACACGCATAACTGCAGCGAGCAGGTCTCTGTCCCCGACGGAGATCTGCTTATTCATTCAGGCGACGCGACGATCAACGGCACGCACGATGAGATAAGTCGATTCGCCGAGTGGTTCACGTCGCTCCCGCATCGCAATAAGATATTCGTTGCCGGCAATCACGACTGGCTTTTCGAGCGAGATAACGAGGCAGCGCGGTTGATGCTCGGCAATTCGGTCATCTATCTGCAGGATTCGTCAGCGGTTGTCGAGGGAATGAAAGTCTACGGCTCGCCTTGGCAGCCCAGGTTTTATGACTGGGCATTCAATCTTTCACGCGGCCCTGCGTTGGCGGAAAAGTGGTCAATGGTTCCTGACGACGTTGAAATACTTGTCACCCACGGGCCGCCGAATGGGATCCTTGACGAGGTTCCGCGAGTTTGGGGCATCGAGAATACAGGCTGCGAAGAACTGCGGAAACGCGTCGATGAAATCGTCGGTCGCGGCAGTCTGAAGCTTCACGTTTTCGGCCATATTCATTGTGGTTACGGTGTAAAACGTATTGGCGAGGTGACGTTCGTAAACGCCTCGACGTGCGACGAAGGGTACGAGCCGACGCAGCATCCGATCGTAATAGACATTTAGCCGCTTTTAATCACCTCTCGCGAAAATGGTAAACTGCTTGTTTTGCAGATGCCTGATAACGCCATCAAAAAGACAGACAGCAACCCGG
>JAUCQE010000222.1 GCA_030372865.1 Pyrinomonadaceae bacterium | reverse complement strand
AGGACGGCGGAAGCGGGAAGTACAAAAAGTTCGTCATGGGCACGAACCTCGCGGACTATTCAAAGCTGCAGCAGGAACTTAGCGAGCCGAACGGCGACGCCGCGATCAAGCAGAACGTGAACGCCTTCGCCAACCTCAGGCCGCAGCATTTTACCGACGCGTTGCTCGTCCGTTCGACCGATACGGCGAAGTTTTACACGATGAGCACGATCTTTCAGATCGAAGAGGACCTGACCCAAGCCAAGAAATCGCCGCTCCGGGTCGTTAACCGCGGCTATTACCTGCTTGATGAGTACGCACGCGGTGAGAATGACACGCTCGTCATCAGCCGCCGGTTCTGGTTCGACCGCGTCGGCGGCATCCGGCTCGCACGGCAGCAGATATTCGACGATGCCGGCGAGATCGAGTCAGACATCACCTACGGCCGCGAGGGCAACCTGACCACGACCGGCGAGTATAACCGGCTTCCGCTGCAGATAATCGTCACGCGTCCGCAAGAGCGGTACGCGATGCGGCTGACGTACAAGGTGCCGGAAGACGTCGTGATCGGGCAGACATATCCGGCGACCGCGTTCGTCCTGAAGAACAGCTGGGAACTCGAAGAGGTCGACCTCGATAAAAAGCTTCAGGAACAATCGGCACAGAAGCCCCAGACGGACCCCGGGAACGCGTCGCGTCTTCAGTAGCGAGCAGATGAGAACTATCCTTAAGACCGAAAACCTTACGAAATCGTACAAGATCGGAAAGCTTGAAGTCCCCGCGTTACGCGGGGTTTCGCTTGACGTAAAGGAAGGCGAATTTGTGGCGATAATGGGCCCGTCGGGCTGCGGCAAATCGACATTGCTGCACCTGCTCGGCGGCCTTTTGAGCCCGACAACGGGCGTCATCGAGATCGACGGCGAGGACCTTTCGCAGGTTTCCGACGCAAAACGGACCGATATCCGCCGCCGAAAGATCGGCTTCGTGTTTCAGCGGTTCAACCTTTTCCCGACACTGTCTGCCGAGGGCAACCTGAAGCTTGCCGAAAAGATCCACACCGGCAATAGCGGCGGTGATGAGGCCAAGCGGCGAGAGGTCTTGCGGGTTTTGAAATTGGAAGATAAAATGCACCACAAACCGCTCGAGATGTCCGGCGGAGAGCAGCAGCGTGTTGCATTGGCACGAGCGATCATCAACAGCCCGGCGATCATCCTCGCGGACGAGCCGACCGGCAATCTCGACACCGAGAATTCGCAGATCGTTCTGGACATGTTCCGCAAGCTTAATCAGGAATTCAACCAGACGATCATAATGATCACGCATAACCCCGAGGCGGCCGCCGCCTGTACCAGGACCATACGGATGCGTGACGGGCGTGTGGTAGAGAATTGATCGCATAGGCAGAGATGGGAAGACTAAAGCGAGTGATCATGTGGGACTACGGGCGTGAAACGTCCGTCTACGTGATCTTCTGCCTGCTGATCGTGGCATTCATTTTCCTGACGCCGAAAACGTGGTTCGATAAGCGCGAAAGGCTTGAGAATCGGACATCGCGGATCATTTTGCAGGCATCTGACTATTCTGGCGACCGGGCCGTGCTTGAGCAAAAGGTCAGGGACCTGACGGGCAATCCGGCGGCGGTCATCGTGGCCTCGCGAGAGCGGCAAAATGCCCGGGGCGAGAAGATCTACGAGATAGATATCCTGTCTCTTATACACATCTCCGAGCCCACGAGACAGCGCTGTGTATCTCGTATTGGG
>JAUCQE010000221.1 GCA_030372865.1 Pyrinomonadaceae bacterium | reverse complement strand
GTTGCCGAGGTAATGCTCCACGATGCGTATTACAGCCCGAACGTGTTTCGCAGCGAGAGTTTTTACGATGAGCCAAGCCGCATTTTTGCCGGCTGGACGCGCGAGCAGTTCGTGCCGATCGACAGCGCACTCAGCGAGGCATACGACAAACAAAACTACCGGCACGCGACCGACGAGGCCGGGCTTCGCGCGATCCTTAGCGAACGGCGGCTGGATCTCGATTCATATCGCGACCCGTGGGGCGTCAACTATCGGACGAGTTTTTCGATCAGCGAGAATAAGAACGTCGTGACGTTCACATCTGCCGGGCCGGACAAGACGTTCGACACCGACGACGACTTTACGGCGTTTACTCGCGGATTTGAGTATTTCACGCCGACGGGCAAGCAGATGGACGCTGGCGTGAAGGCATATTTCGAACGCACCGGCGACCATCTTCGGAGCGAGAAAGCGGTGCTCGATGCGATGGGCGTCCGCGAGCTTCGCGACCGGTGGGGCAAGCCGTACCGGATGGTGTTTGAGACCGAGGGCCGCTGGATGAAGATCATTGTCCGAAGTGCCGGCCCGGACGGCAAATACAGCGAGCGCGGTTACGGCGACGATTTTAATGTCTGGCAAACGAGCGTAGATTATTTCGAGCCGATCGAAAAGCGGATAAGGGCGGCACAGGAAAAGGTCAAGACGGCACCGATGGACGAGGCCGAGTTCCGTGCACAACTCTTGGCGGCGGATGTCAACTTTGACGAGCTTCGCGACGGAGCGGGCAAGCCGCTTTACGTAACGGCACTTCGCACCTCGCGTTATTGGGACAAGGTGAAGCTCGAGAACGTGCAGAAGCACGGCGAGACGGGCTACGTCGAACGCCGAACCGTGACGCCCGTGACGCAGGAAATAATGCTGTTCACCATCCGCGGAAACGGCCGCGACGGCAACCGCGGAAACTGGGACGACGTTAACCTGATGCAGGTCGTGCACGTTCTTTCTGAGCAGTCAAAGGACGACCCGCAGCCCGTGCCGGTGACGAAGCCGGTGTCGTACAAGCGCAACACGGGAGCCATTGCGGGCACTGTGACGGATTCGGCGGGAGCGGTTATCCCTGGTGCAAAGGTAACGGCGACAAATGACGTGACAAAGATCGCACGCGAAACCGAAACGAATGCTGACGGAAATTATCTGATCGCTGGCCTTCAGGCCGGAACGTACACGTTGAAGTTCACGCGAGAGGCCTTTAACAACACCGTGATCAGCGCCGTTAGCGTCTCTGCAAACTCGACGACCCAGGCGAACGCCGTGCTCGAGATCGGAGGCGTCTCGGCAATGGTCGAGGTCACCGCCGGAGCGGATGTCACTGTCAACGGTACCAGCTCGAGCGTATCCACAACGGTAACGGTGGACAGGATCACCGAGCTTCCAAAGGGCTCGAACTTTCAATCGCTGCTGAAGATTGCCCCGGGTGTCCAGGCGGAGGGTTTGGAAGGCGGATTCGCAATCAACGGAGCTTCCGGCAGCGAACAGGTCTTCACCATCGACGGCAAAGATTACGTGAAGGACAGCACCGGAAAGCTGGTGCCGTATCAGCCGAGGGCGACGCCGCGGCTCAGGGAATATTTCCCGGAAACGCTGCTGTGGAGCCCGGAGATAGTGACGGACAAGGACGGCAAGGCATCGATGCGGTTCCGGATGGCGGACAACATCACGACATGGAAGATGTACACCATCGCTTCGACGAAAGACGGCAAGATAGGCACGGCGGAGAAAGAGGTCGCCGCGTTCCAGTCGTTCTTTGTCGATCTTGACCCGCCAAAGTTCCTGACCGACGGCGACGAGATCCATCTGCCGACGCAGGTCAGAAACTACACCGACGCAAAGCAGAAGGTGGACGTGACGATGGCAAAGGCCGATTGGTTCTCCTTCCTCGATGCCGACAAGAAACAGGCCGAGGTCGCCTCGGGCGAAACGCAGAACGCGGTGTTCGGCTTCAAGGCCGCAATGCCGATCAAGGACGGCCGCCAGCGTGTGACGGCGATGGCCGAGACAGATTCGGACGCGATCGAAAAACCGGTCACCGTAAGGCCCGACGGACGCGAAGTGGTCGCGACAGATTCGCGATACTTTACGGGCTCGGAACGTATCGACGTCAACTTCCCGGCGAACTCGCTCGCGAACGCGCGATCGGCGTCGCTGAAGATATATCCGAACCTGATGGCACACGTTGCAGAATCGGTCGAAGGCCTGCTGATGCGGCCATACGGCTGCGGCGAGCAGACGATCTCCTCGACTTATCCGAACCTGATGATCCTGAAATTTGCCGGCGACGGCAGCACGCGTCGGATCAACGCGGCGACGGAACGGAAGGCGCGGAAATACCTGCAGTCTGGCTATGACCGCTTGCTCGGGTACCAGAATACCGACGGCGGATTTATGTACTGGGGCGGCCGCGGAAGCTCGGACCTTGCATTGACGGCCTACGCATTGCGGTTCCTGGCGGATGCGGCGGAGTTTGCGACGGTGGACCCGGACGTGGTGAAAAAAGCCGAGGCATATCTCGTCAGCCAGCAGCGCGGCGACGGAAGCTGGA
>JAUCQE010000220.1 GCA_030372865.1 Pyrinomonadaceae bacterium | reverse complement strand
GTGATGTACTCGAACACCGTCCACACGCCGCGAAAGAGCCCGAGCCCGCGCGTCGCCACCGACGCCGACTGGCGCGTGCCGGCGCATAAGTTCGCCGAGGTGCTCGACGCCTCCGGCTTCCGCCAGGACGCCTTCGACGTCGCGATCGCGGGCGACAACGCCGCCGAGGCAGAGAACGCCTCGCAGCGGGCATTCGCACGCATGAGCGGCCGCAGCACGTCAGAGTTCGCCGGCATCGACGCCGAAGAGCTTCGCTACGCGATGCTCGCACTTGCCGCCGGGGCCACGCTCGAACAGCTTCGCTTCCGCATCGGCGAACGCCTGTTCGCGGTCCTGCAGAGCATCATCGATTCGGTCGATAAGGCAAAGGCACTCGCCGCTCTCAAGTCCGAGTTCGAGATCGACGAGGACGAACTCCTCGCCGAAGAGGAAGAGTTCGGCCCGGCGGTCTTCGGCGCGAGCCTCGTGCATTTCCCGCGGCGTACGCGCCTCCGCACAAAACCCCGCGGCTTCGACCGCGTCTCAAAATTCGAACCGCTCTCGAGCCACACGCTCGGCAGCTAACCGAGTGTCAGAACCGTCGCAGGTATGCGACGGGCCGATAGTCGAGTTGTCAGACCCTCGCAGATATGCGACGGGCCGATAGTCAACGCTAATGTCAGAACCCTCGCAGGTATGCGACGGGCCGATAGTCAACGATATTTCCCATGTGGAATGACACCGACACCCCACTCGCTGTCCTTATCACCTTCCGATGCCGCGGCACTTGGCTCCATGGCGACGAGCGAGGTTCGGTTGACCGGCGCAACAACCAGTTCGGCGCGCCGCGGCTCCCCGAAAATCCCCGTCTCCATCGATACGAGTCCAAGATCGCCCGAACTGATCCGGTTTATCTCGATGCGGCAAGGCGTGCATCAGTAATTCGTGCTATAAAAGAAACTTGCGAGATTCGCGAGTGGCCCCTACTCGCCTGCAACGTTCGCACAAATCACGTTCACGCGGTGATCAATTCGGGCGAGACGAACGGAGGCAAGGTCATGCACGCGCTCAAGTCCAACGCAACCCGCTGTATGCGTGCCGACAATAACTGGGCCGAGGATTTCAGCCCTTGGGCAGATGGCGGCAGCAAGCGGTATCTCTGGAATGAGAACAGCGTTACGCAAGCCGTAGATTATGTATTGCACCGGCAGGGTGGGGAACTGCCGGAGTTTGAGTAATAAGCCCACCGCTTACCAGCGGCGGTTCTGACATGGCCCTGACACGCCCACCGCTTACCAGCGGCGGTTCTGACATGGCCCTGACACCCCCACCGCTTACCAGCGGCGGTTCTGACACAATTATGCCGGTCGGATATTTCAGCCTTATCCTACACGCTCACCTGCCGTTCGTGCGGCATCCTGAGTATCCCGAGTTTCTCGAAGAGGACTGGCTTTACGAGGCGATAACCGAGGTCTATCTTCCGCTCATCTAC
>JAUCQE010000219.1 GCA_030372865.1 Pyrinomonadaceae bacterium | reverse complement strand
ACACCGATCCGTTCGCCGCCGGCCGGCAGCTCGATGTCTGCTTCGTCATCGACGGCATCGTCCGCTTCGTCGGCGACTCGATACGCATGACCTGCCAACTCCTCAATGTTCGGGAGAGCTCGGTCGTTTGGTCCGCAAGCTTTTCGCGCGATTACGGAGACATCCTTGAGCTCGAGGACTCGCTCTCCGAGGAGGTCTCGAAACAGCTCCTGCCTCGGCTTACCGGCGACGAGCAGCGTCAGCTTGCAAAACGCGGCACCGACAACCGCAAGGCATACGAGTCATACCTTCAGGGCCGTTATTTCTGGAGCCGTTTCGAACCGGATTCATTCCCGAAATCGATAGCTGCCTTTCGCCGTGCGGTCGAGCTTGACCCGAATTTCGCCCTCGCACACGTCGGCATCGCCGATTTCCACGCCTGGGCCGCGATCTACGGTCTTGTTCCGACCGACATCGCGTTAAAGCAAACGTTCGAATCCGCAAACCGCGCTCTCGAGTTAGACCCGACCCTCGCCGAGGCATACGCCGCGTTGGGGCTCTATTACTCGAATATGCAGCAGTGGGAAAAGGCGGAGCAGACCTATCGCAAGTCGATCGAGCTCAATCCGAACTACCCGCTTGCCCACGAATGGCTTTCGTCGATCCTGGTCGCGACTGCGCAGTTCGATGAAGGATTACGGGAGCTCCGGACGGCGGAAGAGCTTGACCCGCTTTCGCTTCGGCCAAAGGTGCTCTCGGCGTGGACGCTCTATCAGGCCCGCGAATTCGACGCCGCCCTAAAAAAAGGCCGTGAACTGCTTTCGCTAGACACACGGTTCATGCAGTCGCACGTCCAGACCGCGAACATCCTCCTCGAAATGGGCCGTTACGCGGAAGCGCTGCACCACAGCACGCTCGCGGTCGAGATCGAGCCCGATACGCCGCTGCCGTTTTACGCGCATTGCTACGCCCTTGTGAAAAACGGCCGTCGGGCCGAGGCCGAACAGCTTGCCGCGCACTGGGAAGAACGGGCAGCATCAGGTCACGTTCCCGCATACTTCCTAGCGATGGCCCGCCTTGCTCTCGGCGACACCGACGCGGCGATCAAGTATCTCGACGCCGCCCGGCTCGAACACAGCGCGTGGACGATCTGGTTCTCCGTCGAACCAAAGCTCGACGTCCTCCGCGACGACCCGCGTTTCCAAGAGATCATCGTCAAGATGAACGGCCCGATACTTCCTGCCAACGCCTGATCATCGGCAGAACGTCAGGTTCCACGTATAGGTCGTCTCGCTCCCGTCGCTGTTGCGCACCGTTTTCGAGCCCTGAAGCACGTCCGGATTCTTAGGGTCGATCTCAACGTCTATCGACAGCGCTTGCGGCCTGTGCTGGTACGGCGTCTTGCTCGTCTCGAACTTCGTATTTGTAAAGTTCTCGAGCGGGCACGGGCCCTCGTACTTGCGGTCATACGTCGTCGGGCCTTCGATCTCTTCAGAAAACGAAGCGGTCAGCGAACCCGACGTTTTCCCCGCGGTAATGTAAAGCGTAGTTCTGACCTCACCGGTCGCGCTGTCTTTGCGGGTGAACGTCTCGACCTTCGACCCCCGAACGATGCCGCGGCCCTTGTCGCTGCACATCGACTGTGCGTAGAAATTACGAGCGTAGTTCGTCTGCTTGAAATCAGCACTGCCCTTGGCCACAAATCCGTTCACAAACCCGCCCGAGCGGTCCTGCTCGCCCGTCACCGTCAAGGTCCATTTCTCGTTCCATTCCTTATGCTGGATCGCCTCGGTCAGGTTGCCCGAGGAACGCGTCGGTTCATCCTTGCGGTAACGCGTCACCGCGGTGACTGAGCCCGTCCATCCGCCGTCACAATCTTCCCAGTCGCGGACCGGAACGTTCAGTTCGCCCGCCGCAAACCAGCTCACACGGTAGAGCAATTCCGCAGGCATGCTGATCAGGCCCGGAATGCCTCCGAGAGCCTGGCCCATCACGTCGACCATGTCGCCTTTGATCTCGCCCGCTTTCATCCTGATCGTCGTATAGACGACCGCGTTCTTCATCACCGGCCTGGCTCGGTAGTTCTTATGATTCTTCTGCGGCGATCCCTCTAGGATAATGTTCGCCACGCCGTTCCCGTCCGTCTTCGTATAGCGGGCATTTCCGACCTGCGTCCCGTTGCGGCCCGGGCCGGCGATCGTACCGCGGTCCTGAATACGCGGGCCGTCCTGCGTAAAGCCGACGATCTGTTCGCCGTTCGGGTTGAGCCCTGTCGAGTTGGAATACCGGTCTTTTGCACCGCCCTGAGCAAGCGACCAGGTGACGCCGATATCGCTGATCGGCCCGTCGTTCAGAGTGGCGAAATCGATTCCCGCGGTCAGGTTCATCGCCGTCCTGATGCAGTTGTACATCTGCCAGTTCCCGATGTTCATCCGCACATCAGCTTTCAGGTTCTTGCGTTCACCGGGCACAGCATTCTTGGTCCTGATAAGCGGCGGCTCGCCTTGCAGCGACAGCTTCACCTCGAGCGCGGCGTACGTCTGGATGAACTTCGCGTAAACAAGTACTGTGTTCGCGACCGCCTGAGCCATTCCGACCTTTTCAAGCATTGTTCCGGTCGGCGTGCCCTCGAACGCATCGGTCAGGTAGCCCATAAGCTCGCCGTAACCGGTGCCAATTATCGTCGCCGAGGCATCCATAATGGTCGGCGCATTTCCGTCCATCTTGCACGGTATCGCCTTCTCATCAGCCACCACGGCCTCTTCGGGTTCGACCACGTGCTCCATCGCACCGTAGAACCTCTGCGCTCGCGGCCTTTCATTATTCTCGCTCACGCCCGGAAAAGCCCCTGCCCGCATCCGGATACGAAGCCCGACGGCGGATATGTCGCCGTAGAGCCGACGGAATAAGAGCAGATGCTGTATCGCGTTGATCTTCTCGTCGCCGGCGGTGTTTCCCTCGGCGATCAACCCCGCGGTTTCCGACTCGGCTTTTCCGAGTTCGATGATCAGCCTTGCCCACGCACGCAGGTATTTGTTATCCCGGTTCTCAGCATTGGCACGGACACCGTTCATCATCAGCGTCGCTGCGTTGACCTGCGTGAATATCGGAATCGTTTTCAGTGTCGAATCCAGTTCCCCGACGGTTACGGTCTTTTTCAAGCCGAACATCCTGATCGCACTCGCGACCTCCCAGCCGTTTATCACCAGGCCCTGCCCCTTACCGTCGTCCGGAGCGAGCATCACGCTGCCGTCCTTGTTCGTGATAAAAAAGCCCGCCTGCTGCAAAGCCGCAAGAAGGGCCGGCGTCGATTCCGCATTCCCCGCCAGGATCTTCGCCGCAAGTTCCGCCATCGCCACATCGGCATCACCATTCTTCGCCGCAAGAGCCGCCGGCAACTCGCCGCTGTTCCAAGGCTCAGACAAAACCGGCGACGGCTCCTCAGACGCCAACCCGTAAGCTGTGCTCGGCCTGTCTCTTATACACATCTCCGAGCCCACGAGACA
>JAUCQE010000218.1 GCA_030372865.1 Pyrinomonadaceae bacterium | reverse complement strand
ACTGCAGTGGATCCGCAAGAGGGCTTGGCGTAGGTTACGCCGTGCCCGCCGGCGGCAATCTGGTCTGTACCTATCAGGCAGTCTTGGAAGACACTGCCGATCGTACTAACACCGCGACGGCACGGCTCCAAAACTTCAACTACAATTCTGCCGGAGATCCGACACCCGGTGGCACGACCGACTTTAACGGTAGCGCACCAGTTTCGTTCGCTTCGGCGACTGTAAATGTCGTCGGATTCGATACGGTCAACGTAACGGATGATATCGCTGGTAACCTCGGTACAACCTCCGATGACATTACCTGGAACTATCCCGATACGTACACCTGCGGTGTAACGACGAATCGTCAAAACACTGCAACGATCACCGAGACCGGCCAGAGCGATACCGAGTCGGTCACGTACAACTGCTACGAGCTTCAGGTCGCAAAGACGGCCGCTGCTTCGTTCACACGCGTTTGGGACTGGACGATCAATAAGAGTGCAGATGTAAGTAATCTGACGCTCGCAGTCGGACAGTCGTTCGCTGTCAACTATGACGTGTTCGTCGCCCCACACTCGACCAGCAGTAATTTCCTGGCAACCGGCGAGATAAACGTCACTAACCCGCATCCCTCATCAGCGGCTGAAGTAACGGTAACGGACGTCGCTGCGGGCGGCTACCCGGGCGTCGTCTCGTGCCCCAGCACCGCAGTGCCGGCAGGCGGCTCAATGACGTGTACTTACACAGCGACGCTACCAAATGACACGGACCGCCTGAATACAGCAACGGTCCAGCACGGGACGTTTGCCACCTATACGGCGGATGCTCTTGTCGATTTCAGCGGGCCTACCACTGAGACCGACGAAACTGTAAATGTGAACGACACCTTAAAGGGCTTCCTTGGTACGCAGACTGGACCGATTCACGGCCAGAACACGTACGAGTACCCACTCACGATCGGCCCGTTCGCCCAGTGCGGCACATATCAGGTGCCGAATACCGCGTCGTTCGTGACGAACGATACGGGAACGACGGGCAGCGACGGCCATAACGTGACTGTCAATGTCCCGTGCGGAACTATCCTGGTCCGTAAGGTAGTACTTTCACCAAACGCGGCGGACACGCCGGACGATTTCTCCTACACGTTCAACGGCGGTTCGCCCATTACCTTCAATGCTAACGGCACGAGCCCGACGACCCACGTTGTTAACCCGGGCACCTATACGATCGCCGAACCCGTGACGAACGGTTTTGTCGCATCGTATTCCGGCGATTGCAACGCCCAGGGCCAGATCACCGCGATGGGCGGCGAAACGAAGACCTGTACGATAACGAACGTGTATCTGACAGGATTCGTTACCAGTTCCTCGCTGTGTACATTTGACGTCGATAACGACGATTCGAACGGCAATCAGTTCAGGCTGCTGCTGACTCCCGACGTGCAGCTTGGCTACGGCATCTACAAGCTCAACGCCAGCAATCCGGGCCAGTACTATTAC
>JAUCQE010000217.1 GCA_030372865.1 Pyrinomonadaceae bacterium | reverse complement strand
GGGTTCGGCGAGCGGCTTTCGAGATCGCTCGAGTACCTAAGCTTCAAAGCCCGAAGTCACAACGCTATCGCGTCTTACGAACTTGTCGAACGAGTTCTCTCCGAGCAGCGAAAGTACGTGATGTATCGAGAGATGTTCCCGGCGGAGTGGAAGCGATCAAGGGCAAGTCTGTACCGGCGCGGGTATTACACGAGGTACAGCGAGCGTGTGAACGAACTGTTCAATCTGGTCAATGAAAATTGTTTTCCGTTGCTGGAGTTCGCCTACGACGATCCGGAGAACGAGTTCGAGAAGTTCGCGATCCCGCCGATGAACGTCGATCTGTGCTGCGAGGAAATCTACTTCGAGAATCTGAAGGTCAGTTACGCCGCCGCGTTGATCTTTTACGTCCCCGACGAGGCGTGGGACTTCCTGAACCATCGATTCAACTTGTCGAGAAGCGATTTTCCGGAAATAGTTGCCGATCCCCACCCGAACGTATGGGACGGAAAGAACGGCTGGCTGCTCGGGGAACTCTTGCGATTGGTCGATCACTCCACGGGCAATCCGTGGCTCGACAGCAACTACTGCCAAACGGCCGATTGGTACGACTGGGACCGGGAAACGATCGCGGGGCTCACCGCCGAGTATGAAGCCGCCAACGAGGTCTTCGAAAAGCTTAACGTGCTCGACGAGATGATCGAGGTCGATCCGGGAAAGATGCTGCGGGCACTGATCGACTTCTGGAACACGGGCAAGCATCCGGGATTGGTGTTGCCATCGCCGCCCGCATCGGAGAACCATCTATGAACAAGAGCGAAAGCATCGCCAATCTCGCGAAATCCCTCGCCCTGGTGCAGGCGAATCTGGCACCGGCGAAGCGCGACTCCACCAACCCGTTCTTCAACTCGACGTACGCCGATCTCACCTCGGTGTGGGGGAGCTGTCGCGAACTCCTGGCTAAACACGGGCTCAGCGTGATCCAGGGTAACAGCATCGGGGCGAGCAACACGGTCATCGTCGAGACGATCCTCGCTCATGAGTCGGGCCAGTGGATCCAACGCGTGCTGTGCATGCCGCTCGCGAAGAACGATCGGCTGTGGTTAGGTTCGGCTATCACGTACGGCACTCG
>JAUCQE010000216.1 GCA_030372865.1 Pyrinomonadaceae bacterium | reverse complement strand
CGCTGTCTCGTGGGCTCGGAGATGTGTATAAGAGACAGAACGAACACTTCGATCCGGCTGCCCTCGCTGATCGTACCCTGGATAAGGCTTTCGGAAAGCTCGTCCTCGATATGCCTCTGGATCGCTCTCTTGAGTGGACGTGCTCCGTAGCTACGGTCCGCGCATGTCTCCTCGATAAGCCACGCCTTGGCTTCCGCCGTAAGCGAGATCGCCATCGAACGGCTGCGAAGCATCTTGTTCAAGTTTGCGATCTGCAGGTCGATGATCTGCCCGAGGTCTTCGTCGGAGAGTTCATCGAAGATGATGACCTCGTCAAGCCGGTTGATGAACTCCGGAGCGAAGGTCTGCCGCACCTGCGACATCACCTGTTCGTGCATCTTCTCGCGTGACGCCTCGCCTGCCGCCTGAAAGCCTAGAATTCCGCGCTTCTGCACGAACCTTGCACCGATGTTCGATGTCATTATAAAGATCGCGTGCTTGCAGTCCACCGAGTTGCCCTGTGCATCGGTAAGTATTCCGTCCTCAAACACCTGCAGCAGAATGTTGAAAACGTCCGGGTGGGCCTTTTCGATCTCGTCGAAAAGCACTATCGCATAGGGCGAACGACGAAGTTTTTCCGTAAGCTGTCCGCCGTCGTCGTGTCCGACATATCCCGGAGGCGAGCCGATGAATTTCGAGACGGCGTGCTTCTCCATGAACTCGCTCATGTCAAAGCGGATCAAGGACCTTTCGGAAGCAAAAAGGTGCTCGGCAAGCGTTCGCGCGACCTCGGTCTTGCCGACGCCCGTCGGCCCGAGGAACAGGAACGAACCGACCGGACGGTTAGGATTCTTCAGCCCCGCTCGCGAGCGGCGGATGGCTCTCGCAAGAGCCGAGATCGCCGGCCGCTGCGAAACGACACGATGATGCAACTGCTCTTCGATCCCGATCAATTTCTGCGCTTCATCGAGCTTTACCGAGGAGACGGGAACACCGGTCCAGCGGGCGATCACTTCGTCGACATCGTCCTTCGATACCTCGACCGATATGAAGGAATCCTCGAGCGTTCGAAGCTCATACGAGATCAGCTGCTCTTCGCTCGCGGCCGCCCGTTTCCAATTTTCGACCGTCTCTTTCCATGACGGCTCTGCCGGGTGTTCAAGCTGATACCGCAGCTTTGCACGCGAACCGGCCTGGTCCAACACATCGATAGCTTTGTCCGGAAGAAAACGGTCGGGAATATAACGGTTAGATTGGTAAACGGCGGCCTCGACCGCGTCCTGCGTATATCGAAGCTGATGAAACGCTTCGTAACGTTCGACGATTCCCTTGATGATCTCGATCGCTTCCTCTTCTGAGGGCTGCTCGACCTTAACGGACTGGAACCTGCGTTCCAGGGCACGGTCTTTCTCTATCGATTTTCGGTATTCGGACGGTGTTGATGCACCAATACACTGTATCTCGCCGCGTGAAAGAGCCGGCTTAAGGATGTTCGCCGCATCGAGCGTTCCCTCAGCCGAGCCTGCACCGACCAGCGTGTGCAGTTCGTCGATAAAGACGATATTGCCGGAGTTCTCTTTGAGCTCCTGCATTATCTTTTTCAGCCGTTCTTCGAATTGCCCGCGGTATTTCGTACCGGCGACGACAAGCGAAAGGTCCAACGCGAGGATGCGTTTATTCTCAAGAAATGTCGGCACGGCACGGTCGACGATCCGTTGCGCAAGCCCTTCGACTATAGCCGTCTTTCCGACGCCCGCTTCGCCGATCAGCACGGGGTTATTCTTTGTTCGCCGGCAGAGGATCTCGACCAGCCGTTCGATCTCCTGTTCGCGGCCGACGAGAGGGTCAAGCTTTCCGGCGGCCGCCTCGCTGGTCAGGTCTCGGGTGAATTCGTCAAGGCTCGGCGTTTTCGATTCGGCTGCTTCGGGCTGCAGTATCTTCGGCAACCCCGTTTGGCGAACGATCTCGTCCCGTACGTCCTGCAGGCGGAGGCCATATTGGAACAGCACTTCGGCGGCGGCGGTTCGTTCTTCCCTAAGCAGTCCTGCGAGAATGTGTTCCGGCCTGATGTTGCGGTTCTTCAGGTTCCTGCCTTCTTCACCTGCCCAAAAGAGCACGCGCTTCGTCTCAGGCGATAAATGCAGTTCGGCAGATTGCGGAATGCGGTCGCGGACCACTATCCGATCTTCGATGTCCTTTCTGATGGTATCGACATTTATCGAGCTTCGGTAAGGGAAGAACCTCGATGCCAGCGTCTTGTCTTCTCTCATGAGGCCGAGAAGAATGTGTTCCGGGGCGATCACCTGCGAGCCGTATTGCAAGGCCTCGTATCGCGCAAAAAAGATGACGCGGCGGGAACGTTCTGTATAGCGTTCAAACATAAAAAAATCAGACCTCGCCTGTTCGGATACCCGCCTAGTATAGCGAATAATCCGCGGGGAGCGGCAACGATTCAGTTGATAAAGATTCCGAGCTTGCCTCTATATAGTTGCAAACAAAGGGAAAATCCAGAATAAAAATTCCGGTTCTAGCTGGGCATTGAAGAGGTGCTGTCGATCTTTACGGCGCGGTCGGGTTCGGGCTGCGGAACCTCGACGACCAGCGGCTGCTGGTCCTTGCCGATGCTCTTGATGAACTTTCCGGCAGGGGCGAGTTCCACCCGCGATGTCAGGACGCGCGTGACGCGTTTCGGCAAGATTATCGGGGCAATGCTGGCGATCGAATCGGCGAACGCAACGATGTCGCCGCCGCCCGACCAATGCTGGCGGACCACGTCCTCATTGCTACGGTTCACAAGCCGCAGCAGCGTCAGGGCGACCATATAGATGTCGTCGACCTGGCCGATGAAAGGAAAGATGTCGGGGATGAGATCGATCGGCGAAATGACATAAACGATTGCCGCAAGAAAAAGAGCCTTTTCAGCTGAAGGAACCCGTGCGTCCTTCAACAGGCGGCCGAGCAGCCAGACCATGTTCGGCAGGAACATCAGGAAATTGCCCATCCGGCCCCTAAGTTCGCGGCGGCCGCGGCGGTTCGTCTTTTCGTTCGCCTTTTGCATCTTGGTCATATCGTTTCGCTCGCTCGAATTCCCTAAGTCTAGGAACAACGATGCGTTTGTGCAAGTTTATCGAGTGCGCGTTGTATGGTAAATTCGCTTTATCAGCCGCCCGTTCTCGGGCCATGTTTTTCCTATGATCTTACAGTCGATCCGCGAACGTGCAGCCGCCGACCCGCAGCACATCATTTTGCCCGAGGGCGACGATATCCGCACGCTGAAAGCCGCCGAAATGTGCGTCCGCGAACGCATCGCGCGGATCACCGTGATGGGCAATGAGGACGGTGTCCGGACGCTTGCAAAGGAAGGCGGCGTCAACCTCAACGGCGTCGAGGTCCACGACCATCGCAAATCGCACCACGATCACGGCAAGATGGCTGAGCTTTACCACCAGCTGCGGCGGTCGAAAGGCACGACGCTCGAAGAAGCCGAACAGGCCGTGAAAGATCCGCTCTATTACGGAAACCTGATGGTCCGCGAGGGCAAGGCTGACGGTTCCGTCGCCGGTGCGACGAACACGACCGCCCACACGGTCGCCGCTGCCCTTCGCTGTATCGGCGTGCGGCAGGGATTTAAGATCGTTTCGTCTTTCTTCCTGATGGTCGTTCCGGACAAGAAGTTCGGTGCGAAAGGGGCGATAATCTACGCGGACTGCGGCGTCGTCATCGACCCCGACGCGGGCGAACTTGCCGAGATCGCCATCGCCTCGGCTGAATCTTGCCGCGCATTGCTAGCTGTGGAACCCCGCGTCGCGATGCTCTCCTTTTCGACAAAGGGAAGCGCGAAGCACAAGCTGATCGATAAGGTCGTCGAGGCTACAAAGACCGTGCGTGCCCGTGTGCCCGATCTCGCCATCGACGGCGAGCTCCAGGCCGACGCTGCGATCGTTCCCTCTGTTGCTGAAAGCAAAGCTCCGGGGTCGCAGGTCGCCGGCAAAGCTAATGTATTGATCTTTCCCGATCTCAACGCCGGCAACATCGCCTACAAGCTGACCGAACGCCTGACCGGCGGCACTGCCATCGGGCCGATCCTTCAGGGACTCGACCGCCCGTGCAACGACCTATCGCGCGGCTGCAAGGCCGAGGACATAGTCGATGCCGTCGCGATCACGGCCGTTCAGTCGCAGGCTAGAAAAGCCGCGTCGAATTAGTCTTCTTTAGTCTCGGTCCCGCCGAGCTTTCCGCGGCAGTTCGCCGCTCCGCACTCACACGGGATCTCGAATTCTTCCGCGATGTTGTAGTCGTACGTAAGTTCTTCGCCGGCCTCGATCCGACGCAGCGAGGTCAGATATATCCGGCCCTTTACCGACGACGACCGCATATTACCGTCGCAGCTGTGGTTGATGAATTGCGCTCCACTGCCGCCGACCGCACCGTCGATTATCTTGTTTTTGCTGACGGAAAACAGGTAGAGCAAGCTCTTGCCGCTTCTGCGGTCCATCTCGGCGGCGTCGATTATCTCGCCCGTATACTCGATCACCCGCCGCCTTGCCGGTATCGACTCAAGGGTAAAAACGCCCCAACGGTGTATCCGCGAACGTCGGCACTCGAGCCGGAAGTTGCTCGCGTTCGGGTCGATCTCAGGCGTTGTCTTTTTTCTGCCGGACGGCAACGTGGTACGGTTCGTGAGGTCTTTTCTATTTCTCATTCTAACTCGATGCGTCCTATTATAGCCTTGCCGCACGCGTTCGGCTCAACGATTTGGAAAGCGAACGAAACCCTCTACGACGATTTCTTTCTCGACTCGGCCCCGGGCTAATTACCGGCGCGTCTGACGACGACCCATCCGGGATCGGAACATATACGCAGGCCGGTGCCTCGCTAGGCTTTGCAACACTTTGGACCGCCATCATCACGCTTCCGCTGATGGTCGTGGTCCAGCACGTATGCGCAAAGATCGGCATGGTCGCCGGCCGCGGGCTTGCCGGTGTTCTGCACAAGTTCTACCCGCGATGGATCCTCTATCCGGTTGTCGCGGGCCTCTTAATTGCGAACACGATCAACGCCGGTACCGACATTGCGGCCATCGCCGCCGCGATCAACATGTTCGTGCCGGTCCCGATCTACCTGATGGTCGTGCCCATCGCGTTGGGTATCATCGCGCTTCAGGTCTGGGGATCCTACCGGTTGATAACGCGTATCTTCAAGTGGCTGACGCTGTCGCTGTTTGCCTACGTCGCGGCGGCATTCCTTGCGCAGCCCGATTGGCCTGCGGTCCTATACGCGACGTTCGTGCCTCGGCTCGAATTCAACGCAGACTACATAACGACCATCGTCGCGATCCTCGGAACTACCATTTCGCCGTATCTCTTTTTTTGGGAGGCAAGCGAAGAGGTCGAAGAGGAAAAGAGCGAAGGCCGTCACTCTATCTCTGCACGTAAAGGAGCGACTGACGCCGAACTCCGGCAGGAAAAGATCGACACCGTGGTCGGGATGGTCTTCTGCAATCTGGTCTTCTACTTCGTGATACTTGCCGCCGCCTCCACGCTTCATCAAAGCGGTCAAACGAACATCGTCTCCGCGACCGAGGCCGCTCAGGCACTGACGCCCCTCGCCGGCCCGCTCGCGACCGTTCTATTTGCCGTCGGGTTAATAGGTGCGGGGCTGCTCGCTGTACCGGTACTGACCGGCTCGGCAGCCTTTGCCGTAGCTGAGACGTTCGGCTGGCCGTCCGGTCTTGATGAAAAGCCGCGGCACGCGAAGAAGTTTTATGCTGTCATCACGGCGTCCACCATGTTCGGTGTTTTGATCGATTTCGCCGGGATAAATCCTATTTCGGCTCTTTACTGGACGGCTGTTATCAACGGGGTTATCGCGCCGCCGCTGCTGGTGGTCGTAATGCTGGTGGCAAATAACAAACGCGTTATGGGAACCAGAACTAACGGAAAGCTTACCAACATCGTCGGCTGGACGGCGGCGATCGTCATGTTCGCCGCTGCCTTTATAATGCTTTTGTCGTGGATCGTACCCACGTGACTCGCAGTTTCGTTACGACACGGCCGCCGCCTTTCTTAGAGCTTCAATAAACCTGTCGAGTTCGGCAGTCGAAGTATAGATATTCGGCGTTACCCGCATGCCCTTGAGCAACTTATCGCGTCCGGCATAGTCTGACATGTACTGCACAAGGATCTTCTCCTCTTCCCATAGTCTCTTCTGCACTTTTTCCAGATCGACCCCTTTCCAGTCGAAGATGCCAAGGCCGCACGATGCATCTCGGGCATCCGTGGTGTAGAAACGAACGCCATCGATCGCTTCGACCTTCGACCGCCAATAGGAGGTCAGGTAACGCATCCGCTCTTCTTTTTGCGCGGAACCGAGCTTTTCGTAGAACCGGATCGCCTTTGCCGCAGAGGCGGAAATGAATTCCGGATAGGTGCCCGACCAGGAGTATTTCAACATTCCCTCGGCATAGGCAGGTGAGGGTACCAGCGGCCACACCTTGGCAATATTCTCTTTCCGCATCCAGAGCACGCCCGCACCGACCGGTGCCATCAGCCATTTGTGCAGGCTCGCACCGTAATAGTCGCAATCGAGGTCCGTTATCTTGTGCTCAAGCAAAGCCATCGTCTGGGCTCCGTCCACGACCACTTCCGCCCCTGCCCGATGCGCGATCGCCGCGATCTTCTTCACCGGGAATATCTGGCCGGTCATATTGCTGACGTGCGTTAGCATAACGAGCTTCGTCTTCGGCGTGATCGCCTTCGCGTACATCTCGACAAGCTCGTCCTGTGACTTTGCCGGCAGCGGCGGCGTAAGCATCTTTACCGTGATGCCTTCACGCGTCCTTCGCTGTTCTATCGCGTCGAGCATTGCGTAGTAGTCATGGGTACAGCAGACGATTTCGTCGCCCGCCTTCATCGGGAGACCGAGGATCACCGTATCAAGTGCCTCGGTCGCATTACGGACGAGCGCGAGCTCATTTGCCGGAACACCGAGCACACGCGCAAGGCCGCCGATCACCTCCGGAACGGTCACTTCTTCATATAAGGACTCAACGCGTTTCCCGGGAAGCTGCTCGGTATAACGGGCGCGTTCCGCAAGGTCGGCCATCACCTCGCGTGAAAGCGGATTGCAATATCCGTTATCGAGATTCAGTATGCCCTCGGGAAGATCAAAGCCCTTTCTCACCTCCGCCCAAAATGCCTCATCACGAGCAAGAGTTTCCGCGTCGCGTCCGTCGGCCATTGCGAGCCACTGCTCAGCAAGGGATTCGATATTGCCGCGGATCGCCGGGGCGAGTGCCAGTGTTCCCACACTCGCGGTAAGTGCCGAAAGAAAGCTCCGTCTTGAATTCAGGATCATAGGTTCACCCTTCAATTACCGTTATTTCTGATCAGTGCCGCTATCCTGAGCGGGCCGCCGCTGCCGCCTTTTATCTTCATTGGAAACGCGAAGACATGAAAGCCTTTTGTAGGCAGACGGCTCATATCGCTGACGTTCTCAAAGGCCGGGATATTGTTCGTCATCAAGGCAACGTGGCTCTCGAATAGAGTAGATTGACCGTAGTCTATGCTGGCCGTGTCTATCCCCACAGCCTTGATCTTTCGGTTTGCCACGAGCCATTTTGCGGCGTCCGGATGGAGGCCGGGAAAATGGAGGTCCTTGACTGCGTCGGGCCCTTTTCGGTCGGTGCCAAGATAAGTGTTTAGGTCAGGCCAACGCTTTGCGAATCCTGTACTAAAAAGGACAATGCTGGCGTCGGCGATGGTTCCGTTCGCCGCTTCCCAGGTAGTGATATCGCCGATGGATATCAAATAGTCGCGGTCCGCTGAGGCCTTTTCCGAAACGTCGATCTTTACGCCGGACCCGATCAGTTCGCTGATCTCGATCTGATCAGCGGTCTTCTTGTTTTCGGCAAAGTGTATCGGAGAATCCAAATGCGTTCCGCCATGTTCGGCACCGGAGAAGTTATATGCGGCATAGTAAAAGCCCTTATCCGTTTGCCCTTCAGCAACGGTCGTACGCTTAAAGGGTTCGGCCGTTACCCAATAAACGGTATCCTCGGCGAAGTCGTGAGTGAGGTCGACCCATGTGCCGGCAAGCGGATCGGTCGCCGGTTGGCTGCATGCGATAAACGTGAGAGCGGCAACGACGAGAAACAGTGACTTTTTGATCATAGGGGCCTGTCGGATTCATGCACTCATCAGCGTCGGGAAATTTCACGCTTTCTCAGATCGAACGATTCTCCCGGGCCGAGAAAATAGGTCTCGAATGGCTGCCGCCCATTCCGCGAATGCACGAACATTACCTGGGTCTTTCCCGCGACAGTCAACTTACGGTTGTCTTCGATCAGTACCGCCGTGTCCTCATCGATACCGATCCCGAGCATCTTCGGATTCTCGATCATCAAGCCAAACAGCCGGTTGTGCCGCTGACGGACCAGGAAGTGCTGGTCAAAGATTACGTTCTCGACCAGGCCCATTCCTTTCCGTATGCCGACCTTTTTCCCGTCAAGAAGTTTGAGGTCCGCTTCGCCCGTCATCATCGGGTCCGACATCGCCGCCGCACCGGCACTTGTGCCGCCGATCGGAGTGCCCGAATTGTACTTCGATTTGATCGAATTCAAAAGCCCTTCGTCGGCGAGCACGTCCATGATGCGGTTCTGGTCGCCGCCCGAAAAGAAGATCCCGGTCGCTGCCTTTAATTGTTCGATGAACTCAACCCTTTCGTTCTGATCGAGCGGAGCGGTCGGTGCATGAACGATGTTTGCGGAGCCCGCGGCTTTCAAGTTCTTTTCCAGTGCCTCGTAGCTCTCAGCCGGAACGCCGCTGGCCCAGGTGATGACGAGGATGCGTGAAGCCGGCCCACCGCTCCATTCGACGAATCTCTTCATCGCATCGGGCGGCCGCTCACCGCCGCCGATGACGAGCAGCCTTTGTTGGCATAATGCGGGCGAACATAGAAAAACGACGAACATTGCCGCGGGCAGGATGGATCGATGCAGGCGGCCGACAATGGAACCAATTAAGATCATTCTTCTAAACATGATCAATTTGCACTTCGGCTGGAGTGAGCGGCGACAGCAAGCCAGCGGCCGTTCGAATTCACGAATGTCATCGTGTAATGAAGCACGAACGGTTCAGAAGGCTTGCCCTCATTCTCCACCTGCCTCGGCGAAACGCCACGCACGGCCGCGGTGTCGCCGAAGACGGCAATCTCGATATTCTTGCGTTCGTTCTTGATGTACTTCAACTTTCCCGACGCGTACGCTGCTATGAACTGCTCGAGCGGGGTCTGGATGCCCGTGCTGTGTGTCCAGACAAATCCGGGATGCGACAGATCGCGAAGTGCCTTCGCGTCCGCCGCAGCAACCGCTGCATGAAACGCCGATTCGGCAGCGAGCACTTCCTGCTTCGCTGCGTCTTCGCCTTTGCGGACCGGTGTCGCCTGCCACGCGGCGGCCTGCCAGCGGCCGTTCCTTTTGACGAATGTGCCGGTGTTGAGGTGGCTGGTTACGGTGACCTTATTCCCATCCGTCGTCTTGCCGACCAGCCGAAACGCGACAACCGCGGTCTCGCCGTAAACCTGTATCTTGACGTCCTCGGCGGTGTAAACGGTCTTTGGGTCCGTTGGCTTCGCAGGCGGTGCCGACCGGACGCCGCGCATCAGTTCCTCTTTTCCGATACGCTGGCCGACGCCGCGCGTGTAGATCAGGTCTTCGGCCCAGAAACGATCATGGATCGCCACATCGTTTCTACCGGCTCCGTCCAGGAACTCATTCAATAGGCGGTTAAGCTCCGCAGTGTCACCGGCGGCCTGGCCAAACCCGACATTCGCAAATGCGAGGAGGCATAGGAAGATAGCTAGTATTCTCATTTGCCGAGAATATTAGCCGAAAATAGCTGAGAGGCGAAAGGAAAGTCAGCTGCGGTACGGGTCACGCTCGCCCTTCGGCTGCGTTTTCCATCGTTTGTGGATCCATGTCCACTGTTCCGGATACTCGCGAATGATCTTTTCGATCTCGGCGGTGTAAGCGGCGGTCGTGGCGACAATGTCGGC
This sequence comes from Pyrinomonadaceae bacterium, assembly GCA_030372865.1. Taxonomy (GTDB): domain Bacteria; phylum Acidobacteriota; class Blastocatellia; order Pyrinomonadales; family Pyrinomonadaceae; genus OLB17. Next base: position 9,143 of record JAUCQE010000216.1, on the reverse strand, counting down.
TTTGCGGTCACCGGTGTTAACAGGCTCGAGCACGGGCCCGTGCACGAACTTGTACTTCTTCTTCACTTCATCCCAAACGCAGAATGCCGGCAGTATCAAGGCGTTCGCCCGTATCGCGATCATCGCGGCCCCGCTCGTCGTGCAGGCTGGCATCCCAAAAAAGGGAACGAAGACGCCCTCCTTTGGATGGGCGTTCACATCGGCGAGTATCCCGAGTATTTCGCCGTCTCTGAGCTTAGAGATCGCGGTCATTGCCGAGTGCGTTTTGTTGATCGGCTTGTTTCCGAAACGCGTGCGGATGTCGAGCGTCATCTGCTCGATCTTCGGGTTATCAAGCGGACGGGCAAGGTAGCTTATCGGTTCGTAAAGAATAGCGAACGCCGTCACCAGCAGTTCCCAGTTTCCCAAATGGCCGGTCGTGATCAGCACGCCGCGGCGTTCGGCTTTGATCTTCTTGTAAAGCTCTGAGATCTCATCGTTGAATTCAAAATCGACGAATTCGCGAATGGATTCGGGCTTTAACTTCGCAAACTGGCTGACCTCTCCGAGAATGCGGCCGAGGTTCTCGAAAGTGCCGCACGCGATGCGGTTGCGTTCCTGCTCGTCCATTTCCGGATATGCAAGCCGCAGGTTCTTTAAGGCCACCTTTCGCAGTCCGCCGAGCACCTTGAAACCGAGCCTGCCGACCCCGAAGCCGAGCGACACCGCCGCCTTTCGCGGAAGCAGCGAGAAAGCCCCGAAGACCGAACGGGCGATGAGGTATTCGGCCCAGACCTGTGCATTGCCCTTTTTCGGCATACCTGATTTTGATTTGGATATTGCCGCAAAGGCAAGTGGGGGCAAACGGCTAATCCGACGTCTTACCTCGAACGCCCAGCCACCTGAGAGCCGTTTCCTTGTCTTCGAAGAACTTGACCCGTGCCCCGCGGTTGCGGGCCGAGGTAACGAAAAGGTCCGTCATTTCGTCCGGTTCATAGTTATAGAAACATATCGCGACCGAAAGTCCCGGGTAGATCTCGGCGGCCTCGACGCCCGATTCAAATGCGTCGATCGTCCCCATCTTTCGCTTCGGGCTCTCGGCTTCGACCAATATCGAACCGCAATCGTGCTCCCGGCACAGCTCGCCGAAAAACGCCCATAGGTCACGCATCGCAGCAGGGTCGATCGTCAATCCGCTGCCGTGGTCGATATGGATATGGTCGCCAAGAAACTCAACCTTCATAACGCCGTCCGGTTGTTCGCTGACCCGCCGGAACTCTTACAAAACTCTTACAATCGCCGTCTGCTCAAGCTGTTAGCATTATATACAGGCGGCCGGAAATGGCTGCAAAGAAATATTTAGGGGAACTTAATGAGCACTACTGCAGACTTCGCACCAAAACAAGAAAGCCTTAACTGGTCAACCCTCATCGGAGTAATTGTATTTCACGTTCTGGCAATTGCCGCACTTTTTTCTTTCAGCTGGGCAAATCTTGTTGCCGCCGCCATCCTGTGGTGGGCCGCAGGAAGCCTCGGCATCGGCCTTGGCTACCACCGTCTTCTTACGCACCGCGGTTTTAAGGTTCCGAAGTGGCTTGAGTACACACTGAGCGTTTTCGGCACGCTCGCTTTCCAGTCCGGGCCGCTTAGCTGGGTCACGACCCACCGCATCCATCACGCCTTTACCGAGACCGACAAGGACCCGCACAGCCCGCGCAACGGCACGTATTGGTCGCACATCGGCTGGATCTTCCGCGGCACCGCACAGAACCAGTCCTGGGCGACGATGCAGCGTTACTGCCCCGATTTCGCTAACGATCGCTTTCACCAGGTATTGAACAAGTATTACTGGGTTCCGTCGATCTTCGTGGCCGCGGGCCTGTTCGCCGTCGGCGGATTGTCGATGGTTCTTTGGGCCGTGTTCCTGCGGGTCGTCATCGGCTGGCACTTCACGTGGCTGGTCAATTCGGCAACGCACCTTTGGGGAACGCGCCGGTTCGACATCCGTGACGACTCACGCAACAACGCACTTATCGCCGCCATCACGTGGGGCGAAGGCTGGCACAACAACCACCACGCCTATCCGCGTTCGGCGAAGCACGGCCTTGCCTGGTACGAGTTCGACATCAACTGGATGGAGATCCGCCTGATGCAGATGCTTGGCCTCGCAAAGAACGTCTATGCCTACACTCCGAAGGAAGACAAGCGTTACATAAAGGCCGATGCGACCGACCTTCAGCCGGCACAGGACGCGATATAACCAGTAACTTTTCTACAAACCGGGCGGCAAAAGTAAGAGCAGGCTTTTACTTTTGCCGCTTTACTTTTTACCTTTACCTTTTAGCATGCGACGGCGAAAAACAGCCATATTCTTCCTCGTGCTGGGCATCAGCCTCTCGGCTTTGGCCCTTGCCCTGAATGTCGGCTGGATCATCCTCAGCCTCCGCGAGGCCGCGCTGCTCGTGCTCGGCATTGTCTTCTTCGCCCTTATCATCACGGGGCTGATACTCAACACGATCTTTCTCGTCCGCGAGATACGCCGCAGCGAGCAGCACGACGCGTTTCTTAACTCCGTCACGCACGAGCTAAAAACCCCGATCGCCTCGATCCGGCTTTACCTCGAAACGCTGAAATCGCGGCCGGTCTCAGACGAAAAGCGGAACGAGTTTTACGACATCATGCTCGCCGACAGCGACCGCCTTCTGAACACCGTCGAGCAGGTCCTGCACGCCGGCCGCTCCAGGGAACCGCGTCGGCAATTCAACGTAACCGAATGCGACCTCGCAGAACTCCTCGGCTCCGCGATCGCTCTTGTACGTTCGCGTTATCACCTCGCTGATGAAGCCGTCCGTCTTTCCGAGCCCGCCGAGAAATTCATGGTGCTCGGCGATGCGGAGGACCTGAAGACCGCCTTTGGGAATCTGCTCGACAACGCTATCAAGTATTCGGGCGACGAGCCAAAAGTAACGGTCCGCATCAAGCGCACGGGGATGAAAAACCGCATCGCTATCGTTATTCGCGACAACGGCATCGGCATTCCGCCCGAGGAGCTCAAACGCATTTTCAAACGCTTTTACCGCGTACCGGCCGAGGGCACTAACGAACGAAAGGGAACCGGCCTCGGGCTTTTCATCGTCCGCTCGATAATCGAGAAGCACGGCGGCAAGATATTCGCCGAAAGCAAAGGAATTGGGCACGGCACGAAGTTCGTGATCCACCTGCCCGCGGCGTAACCGTTTTATGAAAGTTCTGATCGTAGAGGACGAGCAGCACCTTGCCGAAGGCCTCCGCTTCAACCTTGAGGCCGAGGGCTTTGAGGTCGAGGTCGCAGCGACCGGCGAAGAGGGGTTGAAAGCTGCTGAAGCGGGCGGCATCGGTGTCGTTGTTCTCGACGTGATGCTGCCCGGCATCAACGGTTTCGACGTTGCCCGCCGCCTGCGTGACGCCGGGAACTACGTCCCGATCCTGATGCTCAACGCACGCGGAAGGCCCGAGGATGTGCTGGAGGGCTTCGACGCGGGTGCCGACGATTATCTGCCGAAACCCTTTGAACTTCGCATTTTCCTCGCACGCCTCAACGGTCTGCTCCGCCGCAGCGAATGGTCGCGGACCGCGGACAAGGAACGCGTTTCAGACACCGTCGAAGTGAACGGCCGCACGATCGATTTCGCAAACCTTGAACTCCGTCAGGACGACACCGTGCTGCCGCTTACGCTGATGGAGATCAAACTGCTCCGCTACCTGATCGAGCATGAGGGAACCGCCGTTTCGCGGCGGACGATCCTCGAAGACGTCTGGGGCCTGCAGGAAGATACCGACACGCGCGCTATCGACAACTTTATCGTTCGTCTCCGCAAGTACCTCGAAGACGAACCGAACGACCCCAAGATCGTCCGCACCGTCCGCGGCGTGGGGTATAAGTTCACCACCGATTAACTCGCTACAGGCAGAAACACGACCTGTAGGGAGTGTGCCCCGGAGATACGGCAAGGTGAACGGATCGCGGATGAAGTTTGACTACAAGAATAAGGGCTTAGCCCGAATGATTAGCGGTGAGGCTTTGCCTCACCGCGGGCACTAAATGTATGAACGGAGGCTAAGCCTCCGTTTGTTTTATGCAACTCTTCGGAAGGGCAGAGCCCTTCCGCTCATCATACCGGCGAAGCTGGATCAAAACGCTCGAAATAAAATGCAGCGTCAGGCTGCGATCTGCTCGTCACTCGTCACTTCCGGCGGCTCTTACCTCCGTTTAAGTACCCAATCAGCCGCGCGGTCTACGTAGTCGTAGCCTTCATCCTGCATGACGCGGCGGATGCGGTAGCGTTCGTCGCGGATCTCACGCTCTTTCCAGCCCGAACGCTGCAGCACCTGGCCGATGCTGTCGCCGCGGCGGAGCCCGTCAAGGATATCGTCCGCGGAGACATTCTTCTTGGCGTTCTTCGAGATCATATTCGCGGCGACGAAGCGGCCGTAGTTCAGGTTCGGGTTGCGACGCTTTTCGCGCTCATACCAGTCGCGGACTTCCTCGGGCGACATCCCGAGCTTTTTCGAAAGCCCTTTGTAGCGGTTGTCGCGGCCGACCAGGCCATCGTCGTTCTTCTTCCCACCTTTCGCCTTGTTATTCTTACCGTTCTTGTCGTCGCGGTCGTCCCAGATCTTTCCGTCGTCGGAACGGCTGCTGGATTTGGTCTGGCTAACAGAACCGGAGCCTTTGCCGCCGCCGCTCGAGCCGCCTTTGCCCTTGCCCTGGCCAAACGCGTCGGCCGAAAGTGCGAACACAAAGACGCTCGCGAAAACTATGGTCAGAAAACGGATCGGAAAAATCCTCATAAATTGAACCTCCTCTAAAATTATATCGGATTCAGCCGCCCGCTTGCACCAACTTTCTTCGCGGTTCGGCCTCTGTAAATGGTTGACAGGCAATGTGTTACACGTCTGCCAAATTCTGTCTCCTGATCACCTTTATCCGATTTCGCCAGTCTTCGTGCAATTCCCAACGCCAAAGCTCGATCTCGCGTGCGAGCGAGCCTGCGTGGCGTTCGAAATCGAAATGGAAGCTGAGTGCGGGAGCGACCGCGTAGATCAACGTCGGCCGATCGGCGATCTCCATATCGCCGAACAGCCTCGCCTTTGCAAGCACGCCCCGGCGCCGCTGCAGTTCGATCTTTCGCCAGTAATCCGCCGCCTGAAAGACAAGGTTGCGGTCCGGTGCAGTTTTGATCTCAATGATCACGAGCCGGCCGTCACGGCGTATCGCCAAAAGGTCGATCTTGTCGGCCGAAGCCCGAAACTGGTTGTAGATCGGCGAGAGTATCAGGTTCGGGTCGAGCAGCTTGATGTTGCGTCGAAGTATCGATTCAAGCCACGCCTCGGAACCGAGCCGGAAAAGATGATGTCGTGCCGCGGGCGGCGACGGATCGCGGTGTCTATGCAGATCGTCCAGCAAGGCGTGAAACTGTTCGCGGCTCGCGTCGTTCAGCGGCCGCCGGTCGCGGTCGAGTCCGAACCACGTCCGCTCTTCGCCCATCAGCTTTCGCACACGCGCGAACGGCAGCCCGCGAAAACGCAGCGTTTCGCCGTGACGCGAAAAGATAACGTCGATCTTTTCCGGCGAATGCTCCATTATCGAGCGTGCCGAATCGCTCAGCTCGAACGGCGCCGGAATATTGAGCTTTGCCGGTTTTTCCCGCCACAGGTCCGAAAGCGTCCGCTGGCGAAGCATCGCCGCTCTCGGCACTTCGCCGCTCCGGTCTATCTCGACGGCACGTATCCCGTTTCGCGTCCCTGCATTCATGGCCGCCAGCAATTTCTGCAGGTTCCTTGCCTGCCGCCGTTCGCCCGCGATCCACATCTCGCGGATCGGTTCGCGTTTGCGGGCCTGCAGTTTATCTAGTCTTCCGATCGCCGTCGCCAGCAGCGATTCATGCGTGAGCGTGGCGGTGATGTCGGAGATGACCGCGATATGCCGGCCCGTCGGTTCCTTGAAATTGATCTCGGCGATGCGTCCGTTCGATGTGTTCAGCGAAACGCGGACCGGCCGCAGCCCTGCGAACGACGACTTGAGGATGTCCGCCGTCTCGTTCGCTTTTTGCAGCCGGGCGATCTCGATATGGGCTGCGAGTACAGCAGCGGGCTGACGCGGAACGAGCCTTACGGACTCCCGGGTTCCCGCCGTCTGCGAACTGATGCGAAGCTCAACCTCGTCGCCGTCGGTCTCGAAACCGTCGATGCGAAAGGGGCGGAAACCGTCCTCGTCAAAAAACGAAATAACGATCCGCTCGCCAAACGTCGTCAGTTCGATCTCGTCGAGGCGGAGTGCCAACGAACGGCCGTTCTCGCGTACAGCAAGCCATTCAAAGTGGGTGTCTAATAGCTCCTGCAACGCCTGGCGGTCTACCATTCGTGGTTCTTTTCGAAATATTCCATCATCGCCGCCGCCCAATCCGAGTAGCCCTTTTCCGAAGGATGAATACCATCGGCAAAGAAACCCTCAATGACAAGCTCGCGCGGCTGCGGGTAATAGAAAACGCGGTCCATACCGGATGTAAGGTCGCGGATGTTCGCGTCATGAAGTTTGGAAAGCTCCCAGAGAATGCCGCGTATCGGCTGCGGCAGTGCGGGCGAGAGCTTGATCATCGGGCAATTAGAAAGAAATATCGCGGCATTGGGGCTGCGGCGGCGAAGCAGCGTCAGCAGTTCCGTCATATCCTGTCGCCAACGCTTCGGGCTAGAAAGCTTGAGCACGTCGTTTCCGCCGAGCCCGACGAGGATGTGGTCGAACTCACGCTCGGGCATTCGCGGCAGCAGTTCGTTGATCGTCCGCCTCGCCGTCACGCCGCTTTTCCCAACGACGTGCCATTCGACCGGACGCCCTAAACGCCGATGAAGCTGCAAAGCGAACTGCCCCGCAAGCGCAACGTCGTGCGAACGTGCACCGAGCCCCGCGACCGTCGATTCGCCAATGACGAAAAGGCTCGCCGGGTCGCTGCCTTCGCCGGCAACGCCCTCATTCGGGCCGCCGGCGTCGGGCAGGACGCCGATCCGCAGCCGTGTGAACTGGCCCTGCAAATAGAGCAGCGGCGAGACAGGCGCCAACAGGGCGGCCCCGATAATAAATTTCCTTTGCCACTTGGTCAGGCTCATCGGTCGTTTCCGTCTCGGAATCTGCGATATGTTAGACTTTAGATACTCGAATGCGTTTGTCAAATTCGGCCATCCTGCTCGCCTTTTTCGCCCTCATTTTGCTTGGCTCACCGGCCTGCAGCCTTTGGAGCAGCGACGCAGGCAACACCGGCCGTTCCGTCTCAGAACCGCAAAGCCGCATACCGTATCCGGCAAAAGAGCCGGCGACATTCAGCGCGACGTTTGTGGCGACAGCGGGCGGTACGGAACGCGTCGCCGCCATTGTAAAGGACGGCAATTCTTTGCGGCTCGACATGAACATCGGGACCGGCCGCGAACTGACGTTCCTGCAGACGGATAAATGGTATGTGATCTCGACCGGCGACGGCGTCTATTACGAGACCACCGAACGCACTGGCCCATCGGCGGAACCGTTCATTGCCGACCTGACATCGAGGCTGCTACATCGACGGGAGAACGCCGAATACGAATCACTCGGCACAGAGAACGGCCTCGCGAAGTTCCGCGTCCGGGTCGGCGGAAGCGAACGCTCTGAGGCTATCGTCTATGTCGATGAAAAGCTCGGAATGCCGATAATTCAGGAACATTACAGCATTAACGGCGAAGCGAGAGAGCTTGTGTACCGGACCGAGATGCGAGACGTCTCGCTCGAGATCGACCCGGCGAGGCTGCAGCTTCCGCCCGGTCTTAAAAAGGTGAGCATCGACGAGTTTTACAAGATCACCCGCGGGAGCGATAAATAACCGATGGCCGACAGCCTATCGATCACCGAAGAACAGAAACAGCGAGCAAAGAATGTGCTCGACAATATGCCGTTTGCCCGCCTGATCGGGATGACGCTCGATCACCTTGAGCTTGATACGGCGACCGTTCGGCTTGAGATGCGAGACGAACTCCGTCAGCCCGGCGGCCTCCTGCACGGCGGCGTGACCGCGACGCTGATCGACACGGCGATGGCATTTGCCGTCCGCACGCGGGTTGCGGATGACGAACACACGGCGACGATCGACCTGACGGTCCACTATATTCGCCCGCATATCAACGTGCCGGCGTTTTGCACGGCAAAGGTCGTCCGGGCGGGCAAGCGGATCTTTACCGTCTCGGCGGAAATGACGAACGAGGAAGGGAAATTGACCGCGACCGCGATCTCGACGTACACAAGGCTTTAGCCCACGCGATGGAACAGCTTAGGAAATTTGGAAAGTATTTCAGGCCGTATAAATGGAACGTCTTCGCAGGCGTTTTCTTTATCCTGCTCTCGATGAGCTTTGGCCTGATGATCCCATCGCTGGTCGGCATGGCTGTCGATGACCTCGCGGCCGGCATCACGTGGCAAAAGATCGTTTATTATCCGTTAGTTATCCTTGGTGCGAGCCTGACGAGCGGAGTGTTTCTGTTCTGGCAGCGGCGGCTTCTGATCAACGCCTCGCGGCATATCGAGTTCGACATGCGGCAGGATTTCTACGCCGCCCTCGTCAACCAGCCGCTTGAGTTTTTCCAGAACAACCGAGTCGGCGACCTCATGGCCCGGGCGACGAACGACCTCGCCGCAGTGCGGCAGATCGTCGGCCCGATGATCCTTTATACCTTCCAAGCGGTCTTCGCACTCGCGATCACGCTGCCGATATTGCTGAATATTTCGGTAAAGCTGACGCTCCTGATGTTGATACCTTTGCCGCTTGTGTCGCTGACAGTTAAATTCCTCGGCGACCAGGTTCACAAGCGGTTCGAGAAGATCCAGGAGCTCTTCTCAGACATCACCGCCCGGGCACAGGAGAACCTTTCGGGTGTCCGCGTCGTGCGCGCATACGCACAGGAAGACGCCGAGATCGCCGAGTTTCAAAAGCTAAACCACAATTATGCCGAACGCAGCCTGCAGCTCGTAAAGTTCTCCGCCGCCACGCGGCCGCTGCTCTATTTCTTTATCGGCCTCGGCTTCGTGATCATCGTCGCGGTCGGGGTGCCGATGGCTGTGAACGGCGAGACAACGGCGGGCAATTTCACCTCGTACATCCTCTACC
>JAUCQE010000215.1 GCA_030372865.1 Pyrinomonadaceae bacterium | reverse complement strand
TTCTTACGTTTTTCAGCAATAAGAAAATCGTAAAAATCTTCCCAAAGCTCGCCGTATTTCTTAAGGTCGATCTGCACGGCGATGCGTTTACCTTTCTCGTCCATGACGTAATTAATACCGCTCATAGTGCTGATTCTAACACCGCCAACGTTTCACACAAACATCTTTCCCGGATTCAGAATTCCCTTGGGGTCGAAGACCTTTTTGATGCCTTTCATTATCTCCAGCGTTGGGCGGTCTATGGCGTAGTGCATGTATTGGGATTTTACGTAGCCGATGCCGTGTTCGCCGGAGATGGTGCCGCCGAGATCGACGGAAAGCTGAAAGGTTTCGGCGACGCACTCGCGGGCACGGGCGATCTGTTCTGGGTCGTCGCGGTCAATGACGAAGTTGACATGGATGTTGCCGTCGCCGGCGTGGCCGAAATTGGCGACGAAGGTGTCGTGTTTTTTCCCGATCTGCTCGATGCGGGCGACGAGCTCCGGCACTTTCGATCGGGGCACGACGACGTCCTCATTTATCTTCAGCGTGCCGTATTTCATCAAGCTCGGGCTTATGGCTCGCCGGACGTCCCAGAGCTTGTCTTCCTCTTCTTTCGAGCGGGCGCGGATAACGCCGAAGCCGCCGTTCTCGGCAATGATCTGCTCGATCTTGACCGCCTGTCGTTCTACTTCTTCGGCCGAACCATCGACGGCGACCAGCAATATCGCTTCCGCTTCTTTCGACAATCCAAATGCGTAGTTTTCCTCGACGGCGGCGACGCAGAACTTATCGATGACCTCCATCGCCATCGGCAGGATGCCGTGGGGCGTGAACTTTGTCAACACCTTGCACGCGGCTTCCATCGAGGTGAAGTTCGCCCGCACGGTTGATGTGGCCTCCGGCATCGGAAGTAGTTTTAGCGTCGCCTCGGTGATAATGCCGAGCATTCCTTCCGAGCCGCACATCAGGCCTGTTAGATCAAAGCCGACTACGTTCTTTACCGTCTTGCCGCCAGTGCGGATGATATCACCGGTTGCTGTCACCACCTCGAGGCCGAGAACGTGATGCTTCGTAACGCCGTACTTCGGCGTCCGCATGCCGCCGGCATTTTCGGCGATGTTCCCGCCGATGAATGAATCTTTATATGAAGCCGGGTCGGGAGCGAACATCAACCCTTGTTCGGCGACCGCCTGCTGCACTTCGTAGGTCGTCAGGCCCGGCTGGCAAACGACGTAAAGATCGTCGGCATTTATCTCTATGATCTTTTTCATCCGGTCCGTGCCGATCACGATCCCGCCGTCGACCGGGACCGCACCGCCCGTGTAACCGACACCGCCGCCGCGAGCCGTGACGGGGAAGATGACCTCGTTCGCGAGCTTTAATATCTCGACCATCTCGGCCGTGGATTCAGGAAAGACGACCGCCTCGGGCGGAAATTTCTCCTTCACGGCATCCGCACCATAGGGCTCGACACGTGTCGGATCAACGACAACATTCTCCTCGCCGACAATGGCCCGAAGGCGTTCAATTACATCGGGCCGCGACGCATTGGTCGTTTTGCGGCCGCTAGATTCGAAATGGATCGACTGAAACATAATTCCTTAAAAGTCTCCTTGCAGCCCGAAGGTTTCGTAGCGCGGCTGGCCGGTGGAGCTTTGGAGGATGAAAAACACCCGCTGGCCGTTGATCGCCCGGGTGACGGCTGGGTCAGTGCGGCCGTCGCCGTCGTAATCGCCGAGCTTTACGACGTCCGATGAAAGGCCCCATTGCTCGACCTGGAGAGCACCGTCTGAGCTGCGGAGGATGTAAAAGAATCTCTGGCCGCTAACGTTCCGGATAACTAAAAGGTCGGCCTTCCCGTCGGCGTCGAAATCGCTGCGTCCGGTGAAAAAAGCATCGGAGCTGAGGCCAAACGGGATCACACGCACCTGGCCGTCAGAGCTTTGCCTGATCCACCAAATGCGTTGTCCGTTCTCGCTGCGGGCGACGGTGAGGTCCGCGATGCCGTCGCCGTCGTAGTCGTTCGGTGCCGGGACGTCGCCGGACTGGCCCCAATATTCATAGCGAAAATTGCCGGTCGAGCTTTCGATGATGTGCCAGACGCCGGCGCGGAATATGCCGATGTCGAACTTACCGTCGCCGTCGTAATCGCCCGCAGCAAAGAAATCGCCGAGCGTCGAACTGCCCCAGCGGGTTTCCTGCAGGATACCGGTAGTGGAAGGGATGATCCGCCACAGAGCCTCGGCGTTATAGCGGGCGGTCGAAAAATCCGATATGGCGTCGCCGTCCCAATCGACCGTCAGCGAGACCGAATCGCCCGGAGAGCCAAGCTGCTGTTCAAGGTATCCGCCGTCGGTGCTCCTGAGGGCATAAAAGGTGTTGTTGGAATTGCGGTACACCTGCAGGTCGGTGCGACCGTCTCCGTCATAGTCGTTATATGTGCCGTTCGCCAATTTGAACTGTCCGCGAATCGCACCTTCGGGAAATTCGGAGGTGGTAAAGCGAATGTACCAGCGGTTTGCTCGCAAATTCGCAAACTCGGCCGGGCCCAGGCCGCTAATGTTCGCCCCGAAACCGCCGTTCGGGCCGGACACCGCGACGTTAAAAGCAGAACTTCCATTCTGCCCTACCGGCGTATCGAGATGTAGGTACATTCGCTGAGACGAGCCCGCGAGCCCGGTGTACTCGCAGTTAAGGTTGACGGAATTGGTTGCTTCCGCAGGCGTCGCGGTGCAGAACCCTCTCGCGGCAGATGCCGAGGGCGGCACCGCTTGTGCGGCCGAGATCGCGGCGACATACTGCTGTGCACCATGTGCGAGTGACGAGAAAGGGATGGCCAGAAACACCGAGGCGATGGCGTGGAAAATTACGTTCTTCATTAAAGCAAAGCGGCCTGTAAAAGTAGTAAACAAGTCGATAATACCCAATTACGGGTTTATCTGCTAAACTCTCAAAAATCGAGCGTCTGGAGCGGCACATTTTTTACCAGGGCCCCAAACCCTGTTGTTGCACGCAAGACGTTGTTCCACATAGACCGATCCATCAAAACTGAGGCGAAAGCAAAAGATGAGCGAACAGGAAAAGGACCTTCTCCCCGCAGACGAATACGAACGCGAGCTAACGACCGATCTGGACGATGACACTCCGGACAAGCCAAAGGGCATTCCGCTGCATACCAAGATCCTGCTCGGGCTGCTGGTCGGTGTTGTTGGCGGGCTTGGCATCAACTGGACGCTCGGCGGGTCGCATCCAAATGTCGTTTGGCTGGTCAGCAATATAACGCAGCCGATCGGCACGCTGTTTCTTAGCCTGCTGTTGATGATCGTTATTCCGCTTGTGTTTTCGTCGCTAGTTGTGGGAGTCGCGGGCATCGGCGATATCCGAAAACTCGGGCGGATCGGGCTAAAGTCGTTTGGCTATACCCTGATCATATCGGGATTGTCGGTGGTCATCGGGCTTGGCCTTGCGAACCTGCTCGAACCCGGGAAGAAGATCAGTGAAGACGTGGCCGTGCAGCTGAAGGAAAAATTCAGTAGTGGTGCCGCGACTGCGACGGATGCTCAGAAGAAAGCCGCTGAAGCCGCAAAGTCTGACTCGGCATTGATGCAGGCGGTAAAGACCGTCGTTCCGCAGAACGTGTTCAATTCGATCTCGGGTGCCAGCCCGAACATGATCCATGTGATGTTCTTTGCGTTGATCGTCGGCATAGCGATAACGCTGATATCGCCCCAGGTCTCCGCACCGTTCGTCGGGTTTATGGAGGCGGTCTTTGCGATCACCTCGAAGATCATCGACATAATAATGAAGTTCGCCCCGTATGCGGTGGCGTGCCTGATCTTCAATAACGTCGCGCAATTCGGGCTTGACCTTCTGCAGTCGCTGGCATGGTTCGTCGCCACGGTCCTGCTCGGGCTCGGACTGCACTTTTTCGGGGTTTATTCGCTCTCGGTCTATTTCCTCTCGAAGATGAACCCGCTCGAGTTCTTCCGGCGCATCAGGACGGTGATCGTGACGGCGTTCTCTACTTCGTCGTCGAACGCGACGCTGCCAACCGCTTTGCGTGTCGGCAACGAGAATCTCGGCATTCCGAAAGAGATCAACAGCTTTGTATTGACTGTCGGTGCGACGGCCAACCAAAACGGCACAGCACTTTACGAGGGCGTGACCGTGCTCTTTATTGCACAGCTTGCCGGCGTTGAGCTGACGCTGGGCGTGCAGCTCCTGGTCGTTCTTTACGCCATCATCGGCGGTATCGGCACCGCCGGTGTCCCGTCGGGTTCGATTCCCTTCATCATCGGCATCCTTGCCATGATCGGCACCGATCCGGCATTGATCGCGATCATTCTCGGCGTCGACCGCATACTCGATATGTGTAGGACCACGCTTAACGTGGTCGGCGACCTGACTGCCGCGACGTTCGTCGCGCGAAGCGAGGGCTTTGAGCTCCTGCACGCGCGCGACAACGCAGGACTCGGTTAGGTTTAGCACGCTTATTGCAGACTCAGGTGCCCGTGTATTGATTTGATCCAGAAAGGAGTAAGCAGATGTTCCCGATCGGCGACGACAATTCGGATGTGACGATCACTCCGTATGTTAATTACCTTTTCATCGGCATTAATATCCTGGTGTTCGTACTGC
>JAUCQE010000214.1 GCA_030372865.1 Pyrinomonadaceae bacterium | reverse complement strand
TTCGGAACTCGTCGGCAGCGTCAGATGTGTATAAGAGACAGCAGCATCGGGGCGAACAACACGGTCATCGTCGAGACGATCCTCGCTCATGAGTCGGGCCAGTGGATCCAAAGCGAGCTGTGCATGCCGCTCGCGAAGAACGATCCGCAGGGGGTCGGTTCGGCGATCACGTACGGCAGGCGTTACGGCTTGGCGGCGATTGTCGGGATAGTCGCCGACGACGATGACGACGGGAACGCGGCATCGCTCAAGAGCGGCAACGGCCATGTCCAGCCCCCGACGAAGAACCAGCAACCGTCGTACCGCCGCCGTCCCGTCGGCCAGCCCGCGAACGGGTCCGTCCAGGTCAGTTGACCGAAATCCGTCATGCGAAATCACAAAGTCCCGCCGGATGCGGAAGCCGCCCTCTACTTCCTCCCCGGCCAGTACTTATTCGAAGCGTTCCGTGAGAACGGACACGGGCTGAAGGCGTTGTCCAGCGTGCAGGTGACGAGGGCGTTTCGCGATCTTCAGACCGATACCGGGTGGATAGATCGGAGAATATTAAGGTATCGCGAAGCGACGGACGGAATCGCGATTCTCTCGTTTCTTCCAGCAGGCTCGCGAACGATCACGGTGGCGTTTCCGAACGACCGTGTCGAGGCGCTGACCCTGCCGCTCCCGACCTTGATCCTCCTCGGGAAGGGGAAAGACTACTATCTTTGGGCGGCCGGAACTTCGAAGGTGACCCGGAGCACACGACTCGCCGTCGCTCCGTTGCCGAACATCGGCTCAGGGAAGATCTGCTTCGGGAAAAACGAGGTGCCGGAGACACATCCGTCCGCGCTTACCACCATCTGGAAGCTCATTTTCGACGCGCCGTTCAACGGCGACCATTCGGCGGGGCGGTGCCAAACGGAGGACGACGTTCGCGACCTGCTCGCGAAGTTGGCCGCTGACAAAGTGAAGAAGTTTCCAACGCCGCAATTAATCATGTCGTCGAGCACCGTCGAGGACGCGTGGGAAAGCATAGTCGAACGTACCCGATACGACAGTCGGTTTTAGCACCGATTTTCTTATGTCATCGAACCTCTTCGTTCCACCAAAACTTGTGGGGCATCGCATCGCTGCGTCTGAAAATGACCCGATCGAAGCCGCGTTGTACGAATACCTTCTGGCCGGAAACGGGTTGTTCGTTCGGGCTAGACGCCGGGAGTTCGCCGTGTCGTTACCGGTCTGCACCCGGAAGATCGTCGGACTCACGAACCAAACAGTGGGAATCTGGTGGACAACAAGGACGAAGATACGCGCGTCGTTGTGGAGCGAGATCTTGCAGCACAGTCAGAAAACGCATACTTCGTCTTGTTTCAAGGAAGAAGTCTACCTGATCTATTGGGATAGACTTCTCGGCGCTTGGCGGTGGCGGGCTTCGGGCCGCGACAGCAATTGGGCATCGACGATCGCGGACGACAGCTTGCCCGAGTACGTGGAGTGCTGCATCGAACTGCACACCCACCCGCCCGGGGCTTTGAGCTTCAGCGCGGCAGACGACCGCGACGAACTCGGAAAGTTCCGCATCTTCGCGATCCTCATCGATGTCCACGATAAGCCAAAGATACGGTTCCGCTGCGGCGTCTACGAACATCTTGTCCCGATCCCCGCCGCATGGGTCAGCGAGATGCCGGACGGCATCGTCGACCTCAACGAGATCGAGGCGCTTGTGGAGATGTTGTCGTGAACCGGATAGATCTCAGCTTCGCGAACGCGGGCGTCGTGATGCCCAAAGAACATAACAAACTCCGGATCATACAGGTCGGTGCGGGCGGAACGGGATCGTTCGCGGCACTCGCCATCGCCCGGTTCCTGTACGAGCTGAAAGAGTCGGGAAAGGCAGCCGAAATGCTCATCATCGATCCGGATGTGGTCGAGGCCGGAAATATACCCCGAAGCAATTTCTGCGCTGCGGAGATAGGGAGTTTCAAGGCCCAGACTCTAGCGACTCGCATCGCGCTCGCGTGGGGGCTGGAATGCGGCTACGCGAACGAGAGATTCGACGCCGAGGCGCATCTGAAGCAATCGTCGGGCGACTACCGCAACCTCACTGTGATCGTCGGTTGCGTGGACAACCACCTCGCGAGGCGCGAGATGCACCTGGCCGTCGAAAAGCATCAGGGCTATAGATCGGACGACGCGCCGAACATCTGGTGGATCGACGGCGGTAACGGGAGATTCTCCGGGCAGGTACTTATCGGCTCGAACGCGAAGCCGATGAAAGCCGTGAAGCTCTTCGTTGGTTCCAGCATCTGCCGATCCCTGCCCGCTCCGTCATTAGTTCATCCGGAGCTGCTGACGGACTTGGAAAAAGCGACTAGGCCGATCACCCAAGTCTCGTGCCCGGACCGCGTTCGACTCGGAGAGCAGAGCCTGAATGTGAATCAGCGGGTCGCGGTCGAGATCGGCGAGATGCTCTCGGCAATGTTCCTTACACGAAATCTCCGACGCTTCGCGACCTACTTCGATCTCGAGACGGGGACGAGCCGTTCACTCTACTGCACTCCGGATCAGATCGAATCAGCGACCTGAAGGAAGCGATAAGTTATGTCGAGGCTTCTCACCGAAGAGCTTAGTAGATCTCTACCAAAACTGCGTGCTCAGGAGAGGTCGGAGGACCCAATCGTTCACGCGATCTTCTTCTTTCCATTGAGCGATTGGAAATGGTTCGTGACGGAAGGGGAACGGAACGGGAACGATGTGACTTTTTTCGGCTATGTGGAAGGCTTTGAGGCCGAACTGGGCCATTTTACTTTAAGCGAACTCGGAGGCGTGGATATCGACGGGTTCAAGATCGAACGCGTTGAGGATTTCGAGCCAGCACCGTTGCAACACTGCCTCGAACTCCACTCTGGCAGATCGAGAACAAGCGGTTGACGGAAGAGGCACATGGAACGTCAGCAATCAACAATTCAGGCGAATGGGCATCCGTCCATTCCGCCGACAAACTCGCTCGCGTCGTCGGTTCTGCGGAACATATTCGGACGTGGCTCACAAGAAATATCGGAAGAGCGATCCGATCACCAACGCGCCCCGGAGGACTGCGGGCGGGGGAAACAAACCGGCGCCGCAATGTCTGATTCACCAGCTTCAGCAATGGCGAGGAATGCTATTGACCGCCTTTCCGCACGAAAGGAGAGAGCAGCCGTCCGGCTTGGGATCGGCATCGACGAGGTTGAATCGCTGCCGTTCGATCTTTCGAGACTTGAGAGCGAAGGGATCTTCATGAACATCGACTGCCGCGGATTCGGCTGTCTCGTCAGGCAGTTGGAGTGGAAGGCGCTTGGCGTAAAGCTGCCGGAAGATGCGGCCGTGCGGGTCAGCCCACCACGCGCCGGGTTGCTCCCTGATGTCTATCGAAACAAGCTGATGCGCGGCGCGGCTCAGGCACACCACGCGCTGAACCGATATAGTTTCCGGTTTACGCTCTGCGAAACGGTCTGGGGGACAAGCGAGTACAAGTGGATCCCTTGGGGTGCGTTCGAGCAGTTCGAGACGGAATATCTGAAAGCGAACGAAACGCTTGCGGCGGCGAAGGCGGAGACGCTTGGGAATTACGACGACATCCTAACCGTCCTGCAAGATAGTTTCTACAAACTCGCGGAAGACTCGGCGGACCGGTTCCAGGCGACCACGAGCGAGCCTTTCGACCGGGCCGAGTTCATCAATGCGGTCGCGGCCCAGGCGATCGGGATGGTGCCGACTCCGGCGATGATCAGAGACGGTCTGACGATTGAGATGAGGCCCAAGGTGGTAATCCTGGGTTCGGAGGTGGCCGCCGAACAGAAATTGACGCGCGAATTAAGACTCGAGGCAACGCGGGCGGAAACGGAGACCCGTGCCGTCGAGATCGAAGCGAAGACCAGGAACAACATCGAGCGGCTGAAAGTGGCCGGCTTTGAGGAAGACCAGCGCCGCGAGCGAGAGGTCAAGGAACGAATACGCGATATGAAGATCGAGGCGGCCCGCCGCGAGGCGGAGGAGGCGGTCTCGCCGATCAAGGAAGGTCTGGCCCAGATCGCCGCGAGGATATGCGAAGCGGCGCAGGAGATGTCCGTGCGGCTGAAAGATGCGAACTTCGTACCGGGCAGCCTCGCGAAACGGGCCCGCCAGATGTGCGAATGGTACAGCCTCATGAACTTCACGGGTGATGACTCTCTCGAAGACGTGCTCGCCAAATTGCAGGACGCCGCCGGCCGCGAAGCCAAGCAGCGCTCCCCGGAAGAGATGCGGGACGCCCTCAGCGATGTCCTCCGTGCGACCACCGTCCAGTCCAGAAAACTT
Organism: Pyrinomonadaceae bacterium; assembly: GCA_030372865.1. Taxonomy (GTDB): domain Bacteria; phylum Acidobacteriota; class Blastocatellia; order Pyrinomonadales; family Pyrinomonadaceae; genus OLB17. Next base: position 3,366 of record JAUCQE010000214.1, on the reverse strand, counting down.
CTCGACGAAGATCGGCTATCAGCCCTCGAACTCTGATTTCGGCCGTCGAGCGTGTGACCCACGATCGAAGAAATCGACAAATCAAATGAACATGACGACCAAGGAACCGGACGCCAGGAGCGTCGATAGATTCCTGCGCGAACTCGACGTGCGGATAAGAGCCCGCTACCCTTTGATAGCCATCAACACATACGAGGAGGATCGGGTTCGCGAAGCTCTGATCGATCTCGTATTTCAGGAGCGGCATAAGGAGAAACCGCTGTACATCTGGAGCCGGCCCGCGGGCCTGCAGAAAGTGTTCGATCCGAAGGAGGGCATCCTTCAGAACCCAGTATCGGTCGGCGACACGGAGGACCCGGAGGGCGTTCTGGGTTTCATCTCGGAACAGAAGACGGGGCTCTTCTTGCTGTGCGACTATGCCCCCTACATCTCCCCGTACGGTCAGGAAGATCCGTTACTGGTTCGCCGACTTCGAGAGATCGCCTGGAAGCTGAAATCCACCAAAGCGACGGTACTGTTCGTCGCCCCGAACTTTCCCGACCTGAAGACGCTGGAAAAGGAAATAACGCAGATCGACCTCGAACTACCGAAGGAGGGCGAGATCGAGGAGTCGATCGAGCTGCAGCTTGAGAATCTTCGATCGAGCGGGCTGGCCATCGATCTCGAGAAAGAGACGCAGGGCGCTTTGCTTCAGTCTCTCCTCGGGCTTACCGCCGGGGAGATCAGCAACGTGATCGCGAAGGCCGTGATCAGCTGCAACGGCCTCAACCGGGAATCGATCAACGTCATCCTCGAGGAGAAGAAGAACGTGATCCGCGGCAGCGGCTCGCTGACCTATGTCCATCCAGAGCCCGCGAGCAATCTCGGCGGTTATCGAGCTTTGCGATCGATTCTTGAGCGTGCCGCGTACACCTTCAGCCCGCGAGCGAAGGCCCGGCACGTCGAACCGTGCAAGGGAATACTGCTTGTCGGATTGCCCGGATGCGGAAAAGATCTTTGCAAGCGGGTCGCATCGTCGATCACCAACCGCGCCCTGCTAGATCTCGATTTCGGGTCGATCATGGGCGAGGGGGGCGGCGTCATCGGCTCGTCGGCGATGTCTATCAAGCGGGCCCTGTCGATCGCGGGGACGATCAAGGGGATCCTCGGAATCAGTGAATTCGAGAAAGCGGTCTCCGGGATGAAGTCGTCGAACAAGACCGACGGTGGTGAAACGGCCCGGACGATCTCCTACCTGCTCAACTGGATGCAGGACAACAAGGACGTGCTCGTGTTCGCGACCGCAAACGACGTTCGCGAACTCGAATCGGAGCAGTTCCGCATCGGCCGGTTCTCTTACATCCACTTCGTCGATCTCCCTGACATGGAGGATCGGTCCGAGATCTTCAAGGTTCATTTGAAGAAACGCGAACTGGTTCCCGAACAGTTCGACCTCGAAAAGCTCGTCGATAAGAGCAAGGACTTCTCCGGAGCGGAGATCGAAGCGGCGGTGAAGGACGGCGTGCTGGAAGCTTTTATCGACGGCGACCGCCCGGCGGAAACGCGGGACATCCTCAAGGCGGTCGAGGGCATAACGCCGACCGCCCAGATGATGAGCGAGAAGATCGAGGAGATCCGCAAATGGGCTCGCAACAATATCAAAGGAGCGGCGGGCAGGACCGGCAGTCAAGCAATTGGCGGCAATCGCGGCGACCGGGTCTACGAATTTTGAGGACGGTGTTCAAGAGGTTATGAGCAAGTACATGTCATTCGAATCGCAGTCGTTTGCGAACGGCGAGCTGCTGCTCGAAGCCCTGTCGGAATTGGGATTCGCGACCGTCGTGCAGGGTAGGGACCTGCCCTTGGACGGTTGGGACAAGCGAGCGGGGCGGACCGCCGACATCATCATTCGCCGGCGGGACGTCAAGGCTCACAACCTTCTCGCGGACGTCGGCTTTCAGAGAACGTCGTCGGGCTACATCGCCGTGATCGACGACATGGATCTCGATCATCGCCTGGGCCGCGACTTCGTCGTGCGTTTGCAGAATCAATATCACGAAGCCGCGGCCCGGAAGATGGCGAAAAAGCTCGGCGGAACCTTGGTCAAGGAGCGGATCGGGAAAACCGTGAAGATCCGGGTCAGATTTTGAAGGAGCGCTACCTATGGCTGAAATCGAATTCACCATCGACACCGAGACGGGGAGTTGCGAAACGAAGATCAACGGCATCCAAGGGTCATCCTGCGAGAAGACTGCCCGCCAATTAAGGGAGGTTCTCGGGACCCCGACGACGGATCGGAAGACGGCGGAGTATCACGTCACACCTGCGGTGCGGAGGCGAGTGGGCCCCCGTGAATAACGAAGTGGTGTTCGTGCTGGAGCCGGACGCGGGACGCGTCACCGTCGAGATCTCGCAGGCTTCCGGGCAGGCGGCGAACGATCTCGCACAAGATCTGGGTAGACGCGTAGACCTGAACTGCGCGAAGCCGGCCAGTGACACGAGATACTTGCCCGTTCTACAGCCTCACCCCGCGACCGAAGACGAATCGAAAACGGACCCTTTCTCGATCTGGCTGTACCGGCTTTACCATAACTCGGTCGTCGACGGTCCCGGCCGCCGCAGCGTCATACAGACCGCGGGATGCTCGATCCGCTGCAGGCAATGCTTCGTGCCTCAGACCCATGACCGGAAAAACGGTGCGTTAGTCCCGCTCTCGTCAATATTGAAGGAGATCATCTCCTATGGCGCAGACCACGACGGTGTAACCATCCTCGGCGGCGAGCCGTTCGACCAACCGGAACCCGTCGCCGAACTCGTGTCGAGGTTGAAGGACCGAGGGATCCATATAACGGTTTACTCCGGATACACCATCGAGCAGCTGATCGAGCGACGGGCTTCAAGCGTCCACTACATCCTCACCCATATCGACCTGCTCATCGATGGTCCGTTCATCGGCAGCATGCGTGATGGAGCGGGCGAGTATCGAGGGTCGCGGAATCAGCGAATCGTTGGGCTGACCAATCAATAATACCGTTGAGCAGGTGATTGATCGGCGCGAATACGTTCCGGTGGTGCAAAAACGCTCAATCAACCCCCCCAAGTTCCGACCTACACCACGGTCGATTATTTATTCGCCTGATTGCCACCGATTGTTCTTCGAGATCGCTGCGCGTTGCGATCCTCGTACTCCACGATGTCCAGGAGCCGGTAACGAGCCTGATTGCCGATCTTGAACGCCTTCAAATGCCGGGGGTTCGATTTGGGTAGGGCCCGAAGACGCTGGAACCTCTTTGCTATGGCGGTCTGCGTTCCGATGAGTTTCCAGCGCTGGGCCAGTTGAAGATTGTCGAGGACTTCTTGGTTCATAATTTCTTCCACTCACTCTCC
>JAUCQE010000213.1 GCA_030372865.1 Pyrinomonadaceae bacterium | reverse complement strand
ACTGCATTGCGTAGGCGAGCGCGTCCTCGCGGTTCTCCATCGAGTACATGATGCTGCGGTGGAGGTGTTTCGAGACCTGTTTCATCAGGTCCGGGCCGAGGTCGCGGCGGATGGCGTTTCCGCCCATCGGCAGCGGCAGGCCGGTCCGCTCATGCCACCATTCGCCTAGATCGAGGACCTTGTCGAGCCCCATCTGCTTGTAGAAAAGCTGGCCTTCGTGGATGAGCAGGCCGGCGTCGGCATCGCCGCGTTTGACGGCGTCGATGATCTCGTCAAAGGGGACGACGATGTGCTCGAAATCGCGGTTATAGAGCCTGAGTGCGAGATACGCGCTCGTCAGTTCGCCCGGGACGGCGATCTTCATCTGCCCGATCTCTTCGGGCTTTCGCGGCTCTTTCGAGACCACGATCGGGCCGTACTTGTCGCCGATGCTGGCTCCGTGGGGCAGGAGTGCGTACTTGTCCGAAACGTAGGCGTAGGCGTGGAACGAGATGGCCGTGACGTCATAGACGCCGTTCTTTGCGTCCTCGTTCAGGGTCTGGATGTCTTTGAGGACATGCTCGAATTTCAGCCCCTCGGTTTCCAGTTTGTTGGTCGCGAGGCCGTAAAACATAAATGCGTCGTCGGAATCGGGCGAATGCGCGACCGATATCGTTCTGACTTCCGGAGAGGTCTCAGGTTTCGATGTCATATATTAAAGCTGACAATAAAAAATATTGGTGTCGTAGAAAACTTTTATTCTACCGCTTTCATTGTGTTTGGCAAAGAGTATTTCGAGCTCTTTGACCATCGGCTGAAAGTCGTCATCCGTTTCCGACGGCATGTAGGATGATGACAGCATCCGGCCCTTCAATCCTTCAAAGTCAAAGTCCTGGACATTAGGGAACGTCGCACGGCGGAAGGGCACCTGAAAAAAGGCGGAGAGCACGTCCTCGTTTATCTTTTCGTGCCGGACCTGTTCGTAGTCGCGGGCGTATTTCAGCAAGAGCTTTTCGTACTCGCGAAGGAACTCGGTCGAATCAAGCTGGCGTTCGTTCCAGATCAGGGCGACATAGCCGCCGGTCTTTAATATCCGCTTGAATTCGCGGTGCGTTTCCTCGGGCCGGAACCAGTGAAACGCCTGGGCGGCGATGACGATGTCGATCGAGGCTTCGCCGAGCATCGTGGCTTCCGACGTGCCGTCGATGCTGACGAAATTCGGGAACGCGGCGAGGAATTCTTCCGCCGCGGCACGCATCGCGGCGTTAGGCTCAACGCCGTAAACCATGTTGCCGTTCTCGAGAAAGATCTTTGCCGAAAGCCCGGTGCCGGAACCGACGTCCGCCATCACGCTCGCGGGCGTGAGGTTCATCTCATCGCGAAAAAGCTCTACGACCTCCGGCGGATAGCCGGGGCGGTACTTCACATAATTCGCAACGCGGTTCGAGAACCGCT
>JAUCQE010000212.1 GCA_030372865.1 Pyrinomonadaceae bacterium | reverse complement strand
CATCCTTCGTTACCGTTGCTATATTTGGATCGGCAGTTAAAAAAGCTGCCGATCGTTTTTTTGCAGCACGGATAATTCTGTTTGTCTCGCCGTTTTGGATGATTTTCCAGGTCGTGCTCGCGGTCGGAGGATTTTATGAGAAGTTTGACTCCGTCCCGCCAAGGCTAATAATTTTTGGCCCTTTGGCTGCGTTGCTCTTCATTTTGGCCGTTTTCGTTTTATCATCGGGCGACTTTTTCCGGTCGCTTTCAATTCGCAACTTAACGCTTGTCCATGTAATTCGAATTCCCGTCGAGGTCGTCCTGCATTGGCTCTACACCGGCGGAGCGGTTCCCCGCGAAATGACGTTGACCGGCTATAATTTCGACATTATTTCTGGAATAACGGCAATTTTCGTTTACTTTATTGCGTTTCGACAAGATCATGTGAATTCCCGGTTTCTGATCGCGTGGAATTGCGTTGGATTATTACTGCTTGGCGTGATCGTCACGCTCGCGATCATTAGTTTTCCGTCTCCGATGCAACAGATCGCATTCGAGCAGCCAAACCGTGCAGTTGTGTATTTTCCGTATATCTGGCTGCCAACGGTGATAGTCCCGATCGTCCTCTTCTGTCATCTTGCATCGCTTTATAAGCTGCTAACGAATAGACTCTCGTAACAAAATTCGCATTGGCTGCGTAGTAACATTTGCGCTATAAGCATCTAAGTAACTGCAATGAACTTCACGGAAACCCTTAGACTCGCAATGTCGTCGATCTCGGCTCATAAACTGAGATCGTTCTTGACGTTGCTCGGAATGATCATCGGAATGACGGCATTCATGATCGTTCTTTCTCTTCTGCTGGGATTTAACGGATACGTCGACGAAAAGATCGCCGGCATTGGGTCAAACGCTTTCACAGTTCAGCGTTTCAATTTCTCGGATTTCAAAAGTTCAGACACGATCGCAGAGGCGCAGAGGCGAAACAAAGAACTTACGTTTGACGAGTTGGATTTTTTAAAGGAACGGGCAACTTTGATCGACAAAATCGGAGCCCGGGCTGGTAACACTTCACGCGACGTAAAATATGAGGCGAAGACACTCGAGGAAGTCTCGATACAGGGGATGCAGCCTATTATTGCTCAAATCGACAATATCGAGATACTCGAAGGCCGGTATTTCACCGACGCGGAGAACAACAACTCCGTTCGAGTTGCTTTCATCGGCTCTGACATTGCTAATAATCTTTTTCCACAGGGTGGTGCCGTCGGCAGTGAGATCCAAATCTCAGGAATTCCCTATCGTGTTATCGGGATACGTGTACCTAAAGGTACAGTTTTTGGCCAGCCGCAGGACAATTTCGTTCAGCTTCCGATCAATACGTTTGGGGCGAATTTCGGCGGCCTGAAATGGCAGCGGGCACCGACCTTTTCTGTTACAGCACGCGAGGGAGTCCCGATGGAAGACGCGGTCGACGAGGTCCGGACGCTGATGCGGATAAAGCGAAAATTACCCTCCGGCGAAAAAGACAATTTCGGCATCGTCACGCCCGACGCGATCAGCGGTTTGATCGGGAGCTTTACCGGCGTTTTCTCTGTCGTACTTCTTGTCGTTCCCGGAATCGCCCTCGTTGTCGGAGCGATCGTTATTATGAACATCATGCTCGTCGCCGTGACTGAGCGTACGAAAGAGATAGGGATCCGGAAATCACTCGGTGCCCGGCACGCAGACATACTTCGACAGTTTCTCTTCGAATCGGGGTTATTGGCCGCGATCGGAGGACTTATTGGATTGTTCATCGCGTACACCACCGGCTTTTTTATAAGTAAGTATGTTTTCCCGACCAGTATTCCCTGGTGGGCAGCGGTAATAGCGATCGGCGTATCGGCAGGTGTCGGAATCCTCGCTGGCTTGTTCCCGGCTTGGAAGGCCGCCCGGCTTGATCCTATCGAGGCATTGCGAGCAGATTAATGAGAGTAGCCGCCAGCAGATTCTACGAAAACTTCCGTATGGCGTTCGACACGCTACGCAGTAATAAACTGCGATCGTTTCTTACGATAATTGGCGTCGTCGTCGGCGTGATTACCGTAATGCTTATCTCCTCCGTCATCTCCGGCATTGGAATGGCAGTCGAGGAGCAGGTCAAGTCATTCGGTACTCGATCGATCTTCGTGTACAAGATAAATGTCGGCGTCAGGTTTGGGCGACCATCGCGCGAAGAGCGTATGCGCCCCAATCTCACACGCGATGATGCGATCGCCCTACGGAATCTATCTGAAGTCGACACAGCAGTTCCTCGATTAAATGTCTCAAGCGGTTTTTTTGGTAACAGGACGATCGTTTCGGCCAATGGCAAGCAAACATCGAACATCCAGCTTTCCGGCACACTCCCCGAGATCGAACGTGCAGAAACTGAGGTCATCGCCGAAGGCAGATGGTTTACGCAATCCGAAGTCGATTTTAAAAAGGATGTTTGCCTCATTGGATCGACCGTAAAAGAAACATTCTTTCCTTTCGAATCTCCGATCGGTAAAAAGCTAGAGATTGGAGGCCGTGAATTTACCGTCGTCGGTTTACTCGACAAAAAGCCCCAGCTTTTTGGCGGCGACGGCGGCAACAATGACCAAAGCAACACTATCTACATGCCGTTCGACTCAGCCCTAAGGATTAAGCCGAACGCTGATGACATATTTATCTTGGTAGTTGCAAAGCCCGGACGACTTCAGGAAGCACGCGATCAGGTAGAAGACCTGCTCCGAATTCGGCGTGAGGTTAAGTTCGGAGAACCCAATAACTTCTCCACCGCAACTGCGGACAGCATCATCGACCAGTTCCAGTCGATCACATCCGGTGTCGCTATCTTCATGGTCGTTATTTCGTCAATCGGATTACTCATCGGCGGCATCGGTGTGATGAACATTATGCTGGTATCTGTCACGGAACGAACTCGTGAGATCGGCATCAGAAAAGCCATTGGCGCGAAACAAAGCGATATCCTGCTCCAGTTCCTGATCGAGGCCGGCACACTGACCGGATTTGGCGGGCTTCTCGGGCTTGGAATTGGATGGGGCCTTTCCATGATCGTCAAGATGGTCTTCCCGTCTTACGTTCCGCTTTGGGCCCCGGCAGTTGGCTTCTTTGCAAGTGTCGGCATCGGGCTGATTTTCGGATTGTTCCCGGCCTGGAAAGCGGCTCGGCTTGATCCGATCGAATCGCTGAGGTACGAATAAAAAAGCGGGCTGCTCGGCCCGCTTCCCATTTACGGCAGAGATGGTTCGCCTATGTGGGGTTTCCCGAGAAGAACGCTCCAACGATCCGGAAAAACACGCCGACCAAAGCGAGTAAGAACACGATCGCAGCCGCCGACCCCGTCGATAGGCGATTCGTTACCCGCAGGCCGATCACAGCAAGCACCCAACCCCAGATCGCAAACAGGTCAACGACGCTGACCAGCGTAACGAGCACCGGGCTCGTATCCTTGCCGAAAAGAAACCCCAGATTCGACGGCGCCAGGCCGCGTTGGCTCGTCGCGAGATCGATCTCATCCGCAGATTTGAAGAATAGTATGATCAAACTCGCTACTACGCCGACAACGAGCGGTGGAAACATGGAATAGGTCCATACCGACAAGCCGTGAAGGAAACCGCCCGTCCCTCCGAATGCCTTTGCTCCAAGCCAATAGATAAGGCCGCCGATCAAAAGCATTATCGCCATGAAGACCGGCGTTAAATAGCGGCCGATCCGGCTGAACATCATTTGCATCTCGACGGTCTGGGCCTTTTGATCCGCGGGCATTGAAGCAACCTGCGGATTCTTGTCCATGATCTCAACTATCGCGCGACGCATTCCCGCGTCTCCGTACTTCGCTGAGAGTGCGAATGCAAACCCGGTAAAAAGCGCGATGCTTATCAATCCAGCTAGAATAAACCGCGGCTTTTTTCTGAGATCTTCGAACGTTCGTCCGGGTTCGAAAAAGATGTTTCCCAGAGTCGCTGCCTCAGACATTTCGGGCACCTCTCTCGGCGTTTCTGGAATATGTTCGGGCGGTGGCGGCGCCTGCCACACTGACTGGTTTTCAGCTTCCATTCGAGTTTCTCCTTGGTGATCTTACGTTTTGGAAGCGATCTTACTGCGACCGCGTGTGTATTTTTCCTTACGCCGTCGGTGCCGTCTGCGTTTCAACATTTTCCGGCTCGACTTGCGCGGTGTCATAACCTTCAGCGCGTATACAGGCTGCAAAATGCCCTGGGTTTAGCTCTCGTAGTTCCGGAACAACTTGTGAACACTCGTCAATGGCGATCGGGCACCGCGTCCGAAACCTGCAACCCGACGGGGGATTGATCGGGGTTGGGACATCGCCAGAAAGGACGATCCGCTCTCGTTTCGTCTTCGGGTCGGGCAGCGGTATTGCAGAAAGCAATGCCTTTGTATAAGGGTGAAGCGGCCGTCGATAAAGATCAACGGAATCCGCGATCTCAACGATCTTGCCCAGATACATAACGGCGACCCGGTTAGATATGTGCTCGACAACTGCAAGTCCGTGCGAAATAAAGAGATAAGTCAATCCGAATTCCTGCTGTAGATCCTGCAGCAGATTTACGACCTGAGCCTGGACGGAAACATCAAGGGCTGAGACCGGCTCGTCGCAAATAATCAGTTTCGGATTCAGGGCAAGGGCTCGTGCAATTCCGATCCGCTGGCGCTGGCCGCCAGAGAATTCGTGTGCGTAACGGTCCATGTATTTCGGGTCAAGGCCCACCTTTGTCAAAAGGTCGGCGACCCTGTCTTTTTGGTCCGCTTTGTTGCCGATCCCATGGATTTTTAGTGGTTCCGAAATGATCGACCGAATACTTAACCGCGGATTAAGGCTGGCATAGGGGTCCTGAAAGATAATCTGCATTTCCCGCCGAAGGGCCTGCATCTCCTTTCTCGGAAGCCCAACGATGTCAGTACCTTCGAACCGTATCTCGCCGCTTGTAGGTTCATGAAGCCGCAGCAAACAACGCCCTACGGTCGACTTTCCACATCCTGATTCCCCAACCAAACCCAACGTTTCGCCCCTGAATATCGCAAACGAAACGCCGTCGACGGCACGTACAACGTCGTCACTTCCCTCGACCGGAAAGTGCTTTACCAAACGGCGAACCGCAAGTAGTTCGCTCTCTTTGACTCTAACTGTGGCTTCGTTCATCAATTGATCGCGACTTCTCAATATGTACCGCTCCCGCTGAGGATGCAGCTAAAACGTGGCTTCCAATCTTCGATTCGTCTTCGTAAAGAACGCAGCGGACTTGAACGCCCCTGGGCAACGAATAAAGCGGTATTTCTCCTTTCGTGCAGCGTTCCATCGCAAACGGGCAGCGAGGGGCAAAATGGCATCCCGGAGGCAGTGCAGTAGGGCTAGGGACCATTCCCTCGATGGTCTGGAGCCGGTCGATCTTTTCGATATGATGTTCGCTTAATTTGGGCACCGATCGAAGCAATCCCTGTGTGTAAGGGTGTTTCGGGCGTTCGAATAACTCCTCAACAGCTGATTCCTCGACGATCTTCCCCGTGTACATTACGCATACTCGGTCCGCTGTTTCCGCGACGACACCAAGATCGTGCGTAATTAGAAGCACGGAAAGTTTCCTGGTCCGCCGAAGATCGTTCAAAAGTTCGAGGATCTGCGCCTGGATCGTTACATCCAACGCGGTCGTCGGTTCGTCAGCGATCAACAATTCTGGGTCACAGGCCAATGCCATAGCGATCATGACCCTCTGCCGCATGCCGCCTGATAATTGGCTGTCTCTTATACACATCTCCGAGCCCACGAGACAGCGCTGTGTATC
>JAUCQE010000211.1 GCA_030372865.1 Pyrinomonadaceae bacterium | reverse complement strand
CGCTGTCTCGTGGGCTCGGAGATGTGTATAAGAGACAGATATGAAGGCGATCGAGGCCGTGAAGCAAAAGTACGTCGAGCCGGGGAAACAGCCCGCACTGATCCGCGACTTTGCGCTCGAGGCGATCGATTACGTAAAGAAGAACGACCTCGTGACCGTGCCGGCCGAAGCGGAAGAGACATGGCGGATGGAGATGATGTCGCCGGAAAGGCAGCTTGTGGCACCTTTCTTTTTGGGCGGCGAAACGATACTCGTGGCATACCCGACTGACGGGATGACGCACGAGCAGAAGATGATGTCGCTGAGGGGCAACAACCCGCATTTTGCAAGGGCCGTGACGCATCATGAACTGATACCGGGGCATCATCTGCAGCAGTTCATGAACCGCCGCTATCGTCCGTACCGATCGGCATTCCGGACGCCGTTCTGGGGCGAGGGCTGGGCACTTTATTGGGAATTTATCCTGTGGGACCGCGGGTTCGTTAAGACGCCCGAGGAAAAGATCGGGGCGTTGTTCTGGCGTTCGCACCGGGCGGCGAGGATCATCTTTTCGCTGAATTTTCATCTTGAGAAATGGACGCCGGAGCAGTGCGTGGACCTGCTTGTGAACCGCGTCGGGCATGAAAGGGAAAACGCGCTTGCCGAGGTGCGGCGGTCTTTCTCGGGAGATTACGGCCCGCTTTACCAGATGGCGTATATGATGGGCGGGCTGCAGTTCTACGCTCTGCACCGCGAGCTTGTCGGTGGAAGAAAGATGACGGATAGCGCGTTTCACGACGCGATACTGCGTGAGGGCTCGATACCGGTTGAGCTTGTGCGGGCGATACTGACAAAACAGAAGATCTCCGCGGACCATCGTGCGTCGTGGCGATACTACGATCTTCCGAAATAGATCATTTTGCGTAAGGTCCCAGAACTATTAGGCTTTTGAGAGGAGACTAACGACTATGAAATTTTATTCGCTGATGCTGATCGTGCTGTCGCTGTTCATTGCGTCGTGTTCCGGGACTTCGGAGGTCGCGAAGAACGACGGACACGCCAATATGGACCATTCGAATATGAACCATTCGAATATGTCCAATATGGACCATTCGAACATGGACCATAGTGGGATGGACCATTCGAAGATGCAGAATTCGCCGGGTGCGGCCGACGCTCCGATCGAGCTTCAGTTCATCGATACGATGACCGTTCACCACCAGGAAGCGGTCGATATGGCCAAGATGGCCGAAACGAGGGCGGAGCGTGCAGAGGTAAAAAAACTCGCGGCCAATATCATCGCCGATCAGGACCGTGAGATCACGCAGATGAAACGCTGGCGTGATGAGTGGTTCAAGGACGCAAAGCCGGCGATCAATATGGACCTCGGCGGAGCGACGGGCGAGCATATGGACCTGAAGGGATTGGGCGAGCTTACGGGCGATAAGTTCGACAAGGAATTTGTACGGCAAATGATCGTGCATCATAAGCACGCACTGCAGATGTCGAAAGCCGTTCTCGAATCGAAGGACGCGAAAAGCGTACGGGCCGAGATCCGCCAGCTTGCGGAGTCGATCAATAAGACTCAGAGCGTTGAGATCGCCGACATGGAGAAATGGCTGGAAAGCTGGAATAAGTAGTCAGAATTCAGAGTTTTCCTTCCGACCGGTGTCCTTCGACGCCGGTCTTTTTTGTGCCGAGAGGTCGGGTAATATGTGTATCCAATCCGAACAGCCGATCGGGGGAAGGCGATGGCGGGCACCGGACGAATGTGGCCAAACCCTGTAAATTCGGGCTTTCGGTGAAATGGCATAGGCGTTGCAGTTACCTTCGGCAGACGCAATCCTATGCGGGGAGGTAGAAAATGGCGAAACAAGTGATAAACGTCGATGGACAGGATATGGCTGTACGAGAGGACACGGCCAAGGCGTATCGCGGGGTCTATTGGGCTCTGCTGAGTATCGCTGGATTTATCCTGATCGCGGCGATCGTATTTTTCTCGGGTCTTTTTGACCTGGCCACAGACAATAGGCCGACGCCTTCTCCTGCGGAGAATGTTTCAACCGGCAGATAGGTTTATATAGGTTCAGTAGAAAGAAACTCGCAGTTCGCATCATTATTCAAGGGGAGACAAGGGGGCGATGAGGGCTGTTTATCACCACTAGCGTGACTTGGGCGTACTTTAGGGTCGCCCTTATTTTTTTGCCCGCCTGGTGAAGTGGTTTCAGATCACGGGTTTCTGATAATCTGGAAACGTGCTGATACTGGGAATCGAGAGTTCGTGCGACGAGACCGCCGCGGCCGTAGTGCGCGACGGCAGGGAGATCGTCTCGTCGATCATCTCGTCGCAGATCGAGATGCACCGCCCGTATGGCGGCGTCGTGCCGGAACTCGCTTCGCGCGAGCACCTTGAAAAGATAGAGCCGGTGGTGAAAGAGGCGCTTTCGAAAGCGGGCGTTACGCTCCGAGATATTGACGCGATCGCCGTCACACAAGGCCCGGGGCTGGTCGGTTCGCTGCTGGTCGGCGTTTGCTATGCAAAGGCACTGGCCTGGGGCCTTGAAAAGCCGCTGATCGGGGTGAACCACATCGAGGGGCACGTCTATTCGGTCGTGTTCGAAAACCCGCCGATCGAATATCCCGCACTTGCGCTGATCGTCTCGGGCGGCCACACGAATATCTTTTTTATACCGGAAGAAGGGAAATATAAGGTCGTTTCACGCACGCGTGACGACGCGGCGGGCGAGGCGTTCGACAAGGTTGCGAAGATGCTTGGGCTAGGTTATCCCGGCGGGCCGATAATCGAGCGGCTTGCGCTCGAAGGCGACGCGAGCAAGCTGAAATTCCCGAAGGCAAAGATCTCCGACGGCCGCCCGGACCTAAGTTTTAGCGGGCTGAAAACCGCGGTCGCCCGCCATATTCGCGAAGCGGGAATAATTGTTACGCCGGACGGCGGGCCGACGCAGGAGATAAAGGACCTGGCGGCGAGTTTCCAAACAGCGGTCGTGCATGCGTTAGTTTCGACCCTCGAGAAGCTTGCCGTCGAGCTTGGGCCGCGGACGCTGATCGTCGCGGGCGGTGTTGCATGCAACCAGGCGTTGATCGGTTCCGCCAGAGCCGCCGCAGCCAGGCTTGGCGTTCCGGTACATTTCCCATCAAAGCATCTTTCAACGGACAATGCAGCAATGATCGCGGCCGCAGGTCACGCAAAATTGAAGGCCGGAGTTGTATCCGATATGCGGATGACGGCCGACGTGACGCTTCGGCTGCAGAACTACGATCTCGACCAGGTCGATGCAAAGAACAAGAAGGTCCGCTACCGCGTCTGATCTTTGTTGAATATGTCGGTTAGAGAACAGTAAACTGGCTGCATCGCCATTTATCGTCTTTGTTGAAATTAGTTCGGGCTGGTATCTGAAAATAACGGAGTGTTCGCTCCGCATACGGCCCGACGCTTCAAATCAAATTTGACTTTCGGCTTCGCCTTGCCCAACATTCGAGCCGGACACTAAAACACGAGGAGAGAATTATGATCAGACGCCTTTTCAGGCTGGCGTGCATTGCCGCAATTGCGACTGCGGCCGTCAGCGTTTTCGGCCAAACCCCGCAGTTCCGGCTCCAACAGAATTTTATTACCGGCCTTGCGTCGCCGGTTTTGATCACAAGCGCGAAAGACGGGACGAGACGCCTTTTCATAGTGGAACGCGGCGGCATCATTAGGGTTGTCCAGCCGGGCTCGAACACGCCGACCGAGTTCATGAATATTACGACTCGTGTTTTGTCGGGCGGCGAGCGGGGTTTGCTTGGCCTGACGTTTCATCCGGACTTTGAGACCAACGGATACTTTTTCGTGAACTACACGAGCGTCGCCGGAAACGGGGCGACGGTGGTTTCGCGATTCCGTGCGATCAACAACAACAGCATCGGCGACCCTAACAGCGAGCGCGGTTTGTTGAATATCCCGCAGCCGTTCTCTAACCATAACGGCGGGATGATCGAGTTCGGCCCGGACGGGAACCTGTATATCGGCATGGGCGACGGCGGATCCGCAAATGATCCTGGAAACAGGGCACAGAACATCAATGAACTTCTCGGGAAATACCTTCGCATTACGCCGGATGTATCGGGAGTTGACTCGAACCCGCCGTATACGAACCCGCCGGATAATCCGTACGTCGGGGTAAACGGTGCGGACGAGATATATGCGATCGGCGTTCGAAACCCGTGGCGATGGTCATTTGACCGCGGTGGTACGAACCAGCTTTACGCGGGCGACGTCGGGCAGGGCGGCGTGGAAGAAATGTCGATCATTACGCGGGGCGGAAACTTCGGCTGGCGTGTTTATGAAGGGACGCTCTGCACGAATCTCGACCCTAGCCTGTGCGTTCCGGCGAATTACACGATGCCGGTGTTTCAATACTCGAACGCGGGTTCCAGCCGATGTGCGATAACCGGCGGCTACGTTTACCGCGGGAACCAGAACGCCCTGCCGCGCGGTTCGTATATCTACGGCGATTACTGCACGGGCGAGATACTGCTCTGGCAAAACAACCAGCAGGTCCTGATGCAGGACACGTCGCGTTTCATTTCGTCGTTCGGTGAGGACGAGGACGGCGAACTGTACGTCGTCGACCTAAACGGCAACATAGACCGAATACTGGGCAATAAGACCTCCGCGGATTTCGACGGCGACCTGCGTTCTGATGTCAGTGTTTTTCGCCCTTCGACCGGCGTGTGGTACGTGCTGAGCAGCCGAGATGCGTCGGTCGCGATCACGAATTTCGGAGCCGACGGCGACATTCCGACTACCAAAGATTTCGACGGAGATTTTATCGCCGATAGGGCCGTCTTTCGGCCGAGCAACGGGACCTGGTATTACATCAGGAGCACCGACGGCGGCAATGTCAGCCAGCAGTTCGGGCTCGACGGTGATGTTCCCGTTGCCGGCGATTACGATGGCGACGGAAAGGCTGACCTTGCTGTTTTTCGGCCGTCGACAGGCGTTTGGTACATCTTGAGATCAAGCGACGCTCAGGTGACGATCCGGCAGTTCGGCATGGACGGTGACTGTCTCTTATACACATC
>JAUCQE010000210.1 GCA_030372865.1 Pyrinomonadaceae bacterium | reverse complement strand
CTGGAAGGCACTGCAGGCAGGTTTTCGCGGCGACCAGATCAATTTCAACGGCCTGAGCAAAGAGGCTTGGGAACTCGAAATGGCGATCGAGAACGAGATCTACGCCATCCAGGTCGATTCCCTCTACGAGCTTTCGCTTATCGAGGAGACCGCCGAAAAGCTCGGCAAAAAGGTCAACGTCAGCCTCCGCCTCGTCCCCGAGATCGAATCGGCAACGCACTCCGGTCTGCAGACCGCCTTGCTCACGTCAAAGTTCGGCATGATGCCCGACGAGGCCTACGCGGCATTTGCAAAACACAAGGATTCGCCGCATCTCAACATGGCGGGCATCCACCTGCACATCGGCTCGCAAAACCCTTCGACCGACGTCTATCGCCAGGCATTTGAGGAAATGTTCGCCGCCCTGCTGCGCATCTATCGCGAGACCGGCGTCCGCCTGCAGCATATAAATCTCGGCGGCGGCTTTCCGCTCAATTACCTCCGCGACCGCGCCCACGCGGGCGATTTTCCCCGCGAACAGCTTGAGATGTTCTCGGCCGATTTCGAACCCGCCGACGCTCTCGGTGAGGCATGGAATGCTGTCCGCGACATGGCAGAAAAAGAAAATGCCCTCGATCTTCTCGAAGGCATCACGCTTCTCCTCGAACCTGGCCGCTCCATCATCGGCGACGCCGCCGTCCGCCTGACCACCGTCCGCAACGCAAAAACGCGACCCGTTACTAGTGGACAACAAACAATGGACAATGGACAGTCCGAAGAATTGTCCACTATCCATTATCCATTATCCATTGATACCTGGCTCCTCACCGATGCCGGCTTCAACCTCCTGCTCTCGATGGAAACCTACAAGTGGTACTACCATCTGATATCAGCCGAGCGTGCCGGCGACGAGCACTCCACGCCCTATAAACTTGCGGGCCCGCTCTGCGACGGCGGCGATGTTTATTTCGATGTCGAAGGCCACGGCCGTCTTCCCGACCATCGCCTGCTGCCCGCAGACGTCAGACCGGGTGAGGTCCTCGCACTGCTCAATTGCGGTGCCTACTCGCTTGCCCAGGCGTCACAGTACAACGGCCGCTTTCTCCCGCCCGTCGTCCTTACCAAAGCCGACGGCACCGCCGAACTCATCCGCCGCCGCGACACCTTCGAAGACCTAATCGCGAGCGACCTTTAGGCCCTGCAGTAATTTGCAACGCCGTCCTGTGCGATGTTCCGCGCGATCACGGCAAACATTATCGGCTCTTTAGGCACGCGGTCCGGTTCGGCCGTCGCCATCTCGTACAACATCGGCGTGATCTTATGGGCGACATCCATTGGCAGTACGTCCGACTCCGTCAGCAGCTCGCAAATCTTTGACTTGATCTCCGCATCCTGAAGCAGCAGAGAGGCGTTACGCTCATGTTCTGCCAGGTGATTTACCTCGCGGTATTTCTCTCTTGATTTTTGTGCGGCGAACGGAATGAATTGACGCAATATCAGGCTAAGACAGCCGCCGCGTCCCGACTCGACGTCCTCAACTAACTTATCGGCCCGATCGTTGGGCGAATAAAGGGAATAAACCCGCTCAAACACCTCTTTCCGAAAACTGTCGAAATCGCTGTGCTGATACTCGGCCATAAACACGATGTAGGATGTTATGCAAATTTGTCACAGACACCTATCTAACCAGTAAGAAGCTACTTGAACGTGGTTGTTCATCGTCCGAAGGCCCGTTTTGCAAGC
Organism: Pyrinomonadaceae bacterium; assembly: GCA_030372865.1. Classification (GTDB taxonomy): domain Bacteria; phylum Acidobacteriota; class Blastocatellia; order Pyrinomonadales; family Pyrinomonadaceae; genus OLB17. The sequence continues at coordinate 178 of JAUCQE010000210.1, read as the reverse complement.
TTAATATTTTCCGGATTACCGCCCGAGAGCGTGTGATCTAGCAACCGCTTTTTCAACGCCTTAGGAATCAACTCTAACTCATCTGGACGCTGCTGATCGAAATCCCAGCCTGTGAAAAGTCGCGCAGCGCCTTCCAATTCGGTCGGCCGAGTATCAGCGGTCTTGAGCGCCGAAACGA
>JAUCQE010000209.1 GCA_030372865.1 Pyrinomonadaceae bacterium | reverse complement strand
ATCAGCAGCCGAAGGCTCGTCCGCAACCTGCCGGACGCGTTTCTCGCCGAGCCGACCGTCGCGCCGGCATCGGTGGCGGCGTTGAACGGGCTCGACGGCGACCCCGCGGGCATCTACGAGATAACGGTCGAAACGATAGGTTATCTCAGCCGCCGGCTCGGTGATTTCGTGAACCCGCGGATACCGCCGCAGCCCGGCGACCGCGTGTTCCTTTCATCGAGCGAAACGCTTTCCGAGATGCTGAGCTCGAAGCGGCCGGCAGACGTCGGCTCGGCACATATCGGCTCGCTGCTGACGCGCGAACCGGGCGAGGTGCCGGTGGTGCTGTCGGTGAAGGACGTCGTCTCGACGCACCTCGCGATACTCGCATCGACCGGCTCGGGCAAATCGTACACGGCGGGCGTGCTGGTCGAGGAATTCCTGCAATCCTACAACCGGGCGGCGGTCGTGATCGTCGATCCGCACGGTGAATATCACACGATGTCGTCGATCCAGGGCGATGATAAGTTCTTCGGCAAAGACGGCTATCGGCCGGAGGTCAAGATCTTTACGCCGGACAAGATCAAGGTGCGTTTCTCGACCCTGACCGAGGCGGACGTGAAATACCTTCTGCCCGAGGGAACTTCCGACAAGATGCTGCATTTCCTGCGGCAGGCATACCGCAGCCTGATCGACCGGCTAAAGGCCGAGGGACGCAGGGATTACCTGTACGCCTATTTCGACCTCCGCGAAGAAGTGCAGCGGCAGCAGTACGGCAAGGACGACAAGGACGCAGGCGACGGCGGGAACGTGTCGTCGATACAGGGCCTGCTGTGGCGGCTGGATTCGCGGTTCGACCGTGCCGACAGCATCTTTCACCCGCACGAACATATCGAGTTGCAGGAACTCTACAAACCCGGCCGCGTCACGATACTCGACCTTTCGGACATCGAGCAGAACGAGCAGCAGGTGATCGTCGGATCGCTCTTGAGGCGCGTCAACAAGGCACGCATGATGACGACCCGCGGCGAGGCGGAAAAGGGAGAGAATTTCCTGAACTATCCCGTCTTTACCCTGCTCGAGGAGGCACACCGGTTCGCGCCCGCAGGTGCGAGCGTCGTATCGACGAACGTGCTGAAGCAGATCTTGAGCGAAGGGCGGAAATTCGGCGTCGGTATCGGGCTGATCACACAAAGGCCCGGCAAGCTGGACCAGGACGTGCTCTCGCAGTGCATGACGCAGATCATCATGCGGATCGTGAACCCGATCGACCAACAGACGGTCGCGCAATCGGTAGAGGGTGCGGGCCGCGCGATGCTGGCGGAGCTGCCGGCGTTGACGAAGGGTCAGGCGATAATTTCAGGCGTCGGGACGAACACGCCCGTCATGTGCCGCATCCGGCCGAGAATAACCGCTCACGGCGGCGAGACATTTGACGCACCGGCCGAATGGATGAAGTGGCATTCCGGCGGCGAGACGGAAAAACGCGAGCAGTCGGAGGCTCCTTATCTGAAGAACACGGACAAGAAACCCGAGAAGATCGGGAACGTCCGTATTTGAAATTTACCGCGTGACTTCGTTGAGGCGATAAAGCTCTTTCGCCTCGGAACCGGCCATGTCCTTTTTGACGAGCAGCACAAGCTCGACGCCGGGCCGCAGGTCGTAGATGCCGACGAACCGGTAATTGGCCGAGAACTTCCTAATAGCCTCGGCGTCTTGTTCGCCTTTCTTTATGACGATCATCTCGGCATTCGAACTGTCGATCATCTTGCCGTGAAAGACGGCCTTCGGGTAGTCCTTTAGATACCAGACGAGCGGCCAGTAATCCGGCGAGACGACGTCGACGGCCGTCTCCTTATCCTTTCCGCTGATCCGGGCATACCGTTCGATCTCCGCGACCATATCGAGAAACTCACGCCGCGTGTGCGCATAGACGTACGGCATCTTGTCGTCGTCGTAGCGGAGGAAATTGAGCTCGTAGGATTGATAGCTGAGCACGGCGAAAGCGGCAACCGCGAGAACGGCCGCAAGCGGTTTTGCTGCCTTGTGCGTCGCCGCGGCGATCTCGTTTATCCCATAGCCCGCAACGATACACGCCGGTAGGTAAAACGAAATGGCAAGCCACGGCGTCTTGTACGGGATCAGCGTATAGGCAAGGAAAAGCCCGAGCGTCCAGAGCCCGGCGAACATTGCGAAACGGTGGCGGGCCTTGTAAAAAGCGATCGCCGTTCCCAACGCCGAAAGCAGGACGAGCGGTGCCTCGATCCGCATTCCCCATTTCAGATAGGCGAGCATGCCGTTGTCCGTATGGTCGCGGCTGCCGGTCTT
>JAUCQE010000208.1 GCA_030372865.1 Pyrinomonadaceae bacterium | reverse complement strand
TCCTTCGCACGCGTCCAAAATATAATCAGTACGTTCAACCAACTTAAGTTTCATAATCAACTCGAGCGGGAGACCGCTCGGTGCAAAATTGCCTTCTCTTCCGCTGCGATCAGACCTGTTAGCCATGAGCCTGTAAGAAACGCAAGGCTGCCGGCGGCGGCCGAGACCACTAGTGAAAGCCAGCCTGCGGCAATAGCGGAATGAATCGCCATAAGCACCGCCGCCATGATCAACGAACAAACAAGGCAGCGGAACAAAAGCCAACTCCAGAACATGAACTGCACTTTGCCGAAAAGCCAGCGTTCGAAATGGATCAGTGAAAGCCCTAGTACAGCAAAGGCTACCAAGCGCCCGACTCCGGTCCCAACCGCACCTAGCCGCTCGGTAAAGAAAACCATCGCCGGTACACCTACAATGAGTGCGGCCGCCGATGCGGCGAAATTGAATCGTGGTACACCAAGCCCCTCTTTCATTTGCCAGGAAACGCTTAGAATCGCGACTAACCCGAATGATATCGAAAGCACTATCAAAATGCTTGTCGCGTTAATTGCAAATTCATCGCCCATCCAGACAGTCAGGATGTCTTTGCCATCCACGATCAGCAGCGTGGTCGCTAGGAATACGAAGGAGGTGATAAGCCTTGTCGCCCTACGGTAAATTGCAAGAAGCTCGATCTTCCGATGCTCGAACTCGCTGGCGAGCGGGACCAGCATTAGCACCAGGCTTCCAACGAAACCCTGTAAATAAAGTCCCGGAGTGAACGCCACCACGTAGTAAGCGAGGCTTTCGGATCCCAACTCGCGGGTCAACCAGGATCTCTCAAAGATTACAAGAGCGTTGGCGGTCAACTGATACCCGATAATGCCTACCGCGTATTTGGCGACGATGCTAAGCGCGTGACTGCTCACTGGCAGCCGTAAGCCGAATTCTTCAATATACCTGCGGACGGCGAACAGCGTCACGATCGCCGTCAAAGATATACTTACCAGGTTCCAAATCAGCAAAACGATCAATCCGTAGCCTAACCATGCGAGAACGATCGTCCCGCCCGTCTGTGAGATGCTGCTTGCGTTCAATATCTTTGAATAGATATCGAATCGATGGACGCCCTGTAGCGCCGAACCAAAAGTATGATTAAAGATAGAAGCGAAGATAACCGCGGCCGCAACATACAGAGCATAAATAGTTTGGACACGAGCTTCCGGATCGATCCTCAGGACCTCCGCAACAAGCCATTCTGCCGAAATTACGATAAGGCCGCTGCCGAAAACACCGACCACCCCGCTGACGAGCAACGTGGCAGTTACCACATCGGGAATTTTTTCGTTCTCGCCGCTCGCCCGGAATTCTGCAATGTACTTCGTCAGCACTCGGCCGATGCCGATACTGAACGAATAACCGATAAATCCGAGTACAAGAGCGTAAATTCCGTAAGCATCGACACCCAGGTTGCGCACGATCACCGGTGTGGCAATAACGCCCAGCATTACCGGTATCACCCACGTCGCGGCCCCGTAGGCTGAGTTTCGCAGAACTGACCGTGCCGTGTGCTGACTATTTGTCGTCATCGTAATTCTTCGAACACACGGTCATACTCTGCGATCGCGATCTTCGCCACTTCTTTATCAACGAAGCTATGTCTGACGTGCTCGCTTCCAGCCTTAGCCAGTCGCTCTCTTAAGTTTAGATCGCGATAGTACCGAACCATCGCACCGGCAAGGGCTTCATCGTCACCCGCTTCGATCAGGATCCCCGTTTCCTCATCGATGAGTGCCTCGGGAATAGCGAAAACATTTGTGGAAATACTCGGCAGGCCCATGGCCATCGCCTCCAGGAGAGCGATCGGCAGCCCTTCGACGAAGCTCGGGAGCGCAAATGCGTCGGCGATTCGATAAAACATTAGTATGTCCTGGCGTTCAGTCCCTACCTCGGACGAACTGACAAGCCGGAATCTGTCGCCGAGGCCATATTCGTCGACCTTCTGCATATCGTGCTCGCATGGAAGGCTAGGCGTTAACCACAGCAACTTGATCTGTGATAGTTCCGGGTCTGCCGTGATTCGGCTCGCAGCGTCAAGGTAGGTCCACCTCCCCTTCCTGTCGATAAAGTTGCCGACGCAAAGAATTACGAAATCGCTTTCGGAGATCTCGAATCGCTGCCTTAGCGTCTCCCGTGCATCAGGTGCGGCGAGCGCATTGTCGATCTGGTCTGGATCAACGCTCGTGTACGTGATCTTCATCCTCTCGCCGACCTCGGCCGAATACTGGTGCCTGAAGTAATTACCGGCGTGAGCATTGGAGCAGAAGACGTTGAAATTTGGAAACTTAGAGATAACTCTCGCCTTAAAACGCCATAGCGCCTCCCTCCAGCGGGAGGCCGGCGGCATCGCATTGTGTGACGTGATGAACACCCGCGTACGCGTCGAAAGCCAGAGCAATGCGCCGAGTGAGGAATGCGGTAGCAGGTCCACATGCACGACCGCCTTTGAAAGGTCAAAACCCTCGATAGCCTTCAACATCGAGTATTCGCTTTTGATCTTTTTAATTCTTCGGTCGATTCGGTTCCGAATTCCGTTTACCGGCTGCACCATAGCGTGCCCTTGAAATTCGCGAACCTCTATCTCCAAGTCCTTCAGAAACTTAATGAATTGCGGATCGGTTCCTTTTGGAACGACAACTGATACGTCATAGGAATTTTTCGCCTCTTTTGCGATCGCGAGGATGTGCACCTGCGCACCACCCCACTCGAGATAATTCCACGCGTAGATTACTTGTCGCATAAAGGCAAAATGTGTATTGTAAGGGCTGTATGAGTAAAATCCTAGTGACCGGCGGGTCGGGGCTCGTCGGGCGCCACTTACGGGATATACTTCCGGCCGCCGAGTACATTTCATCAAAAGATTTCGACCTAAGATCAGAAGCCGACGTTAAAACCTTATGCGAAAAAGGGTGGGATCACATCGTCCACCTCGCGGCGCGCGTAGGCGGAATTATCGAGAACATAAATCATCCGGCAGAGTTCATCGAGGACAATATATTGATGAACACCCTGCTGCTGAAATACGCCCGCTTAAACGATGTAAAGCGGTTTACGGCGCTACTGTCAACGTGCATATATCCCGGCGATTATGAGCGCTATCCGTTGACAGAGAGCGATCTTTTCAACGGACCGCCCGAGAAAACGAATTTCGCATATGCAGTCTCAAAGCTTGCCCTCGCGGCACAGATCGATGCTGTAAATCAGCAATTCGGATCGCGTTATAACTATCTTATCCCCTGCAATCTATACGGGATCTACGACAAAGTGGACGAAAAGCGAAGCCACTATCTTACGGCCCTGATCGGTAAAATAATCAAAGCCGAGCGCGAGGGCAGAGAGTTTATTCAATTGCTGGGTACGGGCCATCCCTTACGGCAGTTCATGTACGCCGATGATCTTGCCAGAGTGATCAAAGGTTGTATCGAGAATGACATCACGGAATCGTTCAATGTCGCCGTTTCCGAGAATCTCACTATCCGCCAGATCGCGGAGATCGCCCTAGAGGCGACGGGTAACAGCCAGATGGAACTTCGCTTTGACGATTCCTTTCCTGACGGTCAGTTTCGGAAGGATGTTTCGAACGAAAAGATGCTTCGTTCATTTCCGAATTTTGAGTTTACACCGCTCGCAGACGGCATTCGTACCGTTTACCAGTACTACAAATCGCACAATATCGTATGAAAAAAGCCCTGATCACAGGCATCAACGGTCAAGACGGAAGCTACTTGGCCGAGTTCCTTCTCGAAAAAGGTTACCAGGTTTCCGGCATATTGAAGCGCAATTCGGTCGCCGAAACACAAACGACGCGCATCGAGCACATCCGTAATGATATCCGTCTGGATTATGCAGATATCACGGACCTGTCGTCGCTGGTTTACGTGATAAAAGAGACGCAGCCGGACGAACTTTATCATCTCGCCGCGCAGTCTCACGTGCGTATCTCGTTCGATCAGCCGATCTACACCGCTAATTCGACCGGTTTAGGAACGCTCAACCTGCTTGAAGCCATTCGCTTGATAAAGCCTGACATTCGTTTATACCAGGCGTCGTCGTCAGAGATGTTCGGGAATTCGATCGATGCTGACGGATTTCAGCGTGAGACCACACCGATGAATCCGGTTTCGCCGTATGGCTGCTCGAAGGTCTTCTCGTATCACCTGGTTCGGAACTATCGACACGCGTACAAACTGTTCGCCAGCAACGGGATTCTCTTTAACCATGAAAGCCCGCGCCGCGGGACGAACTTTGTAACGAACAAAGTGTGTAAAGAAGCTGTACGTATCAAGTATGGCATGGCGGACCGCCTCGAACTCGGCAATCTTTCAGCAACCCGAGATTGGGGACATGCGAAAGATTACGTCAAAGCGATGTGGCTGATCCTTCAGCAGGACGAGCCCGACGATTTCGTCTGCGCGACGGGAATATCGCATAGCGTGCAGGACCTTGTCGATTATGTTTTTGGGAAGCTTGCCCTTGATAAGGACAGCCTTGTTTCGGTGAACGAACGCTATTTAAGGCCCGAGGAACTTCACCACCTTAAAGGCGACTCGACTAAACTCCGTAACAAGACTGGATGGGAGCCGGAGTATACATTCGAAACTATGCTCGACGAGATGGTTGGGTATTGGCTCGAAGAATTACGCTAGGTGTCTTTCACCTACTGTTTTATCAGCAAACATTTCCTTGAGTGAGAGTTCTTCAACGGTTTGTGAGTAATCGCCTTCAATGTTTCGTCCCAGCAGATATCGCAAATAGAAAATGGGAAGTGCCGCAACAGCCTCTAGTTTGTTTGGTGCACCGTACCAATTTGCGTAAAAACGGCGCCTGATGCTGTTCGCGTTTCCCAGATCGAGAAATGCGGTCCGAAACAACTTGCCGATCGACATCTTTCGAAGGCTCGGCGGCGGCGTATTAGGCTGGCAAAAGGCGCGGGCTTCGGGCTGGACCAATAGCTTCCATCCTTTACGCCGCATTCTTGGCGTATATTCGGCGTCGCCGTAATGAGGCAGCTTTTCTTCCAGCATCAGCCCGCATTCCCTGATCGCGGCGGTTGGAAACAAAATGCAGTTGCCGACGATCAATTCGACTTCCCACGGACGGTCCGGAACCGACCAGACCGTCTGCTTTTGCCAATGACGGAATCCGCCCTCCCAAACATTCCATGTCGGAGCAACTTGAAAAACCTTGTGCGGCTGATCCCAAAGCAGCAGCAACGCACCGACCACGGACCGCGGATTGGCTTCGGCGCATTCGATCATCTTCATTAGGAATGCGTCGTCGAAGACCGTGTCGTTATTTATCGCGAGAATGTAGTCCGGGTTTTCCTCAAGCGCGGCCCGCAGACCAACGTTCATTCCGCCGGTGAACCAAAGGTTTCCGTCACCCTGGATCACCGTAACATCCGGAAACTCCGCAACTACGGCAGAACGAGTGCCGTCCGTGGAACCGTCATCGACGATTATGATCGATAGATCGATACCCGGCCTCTGCACTCTTGAAAGGCTTCGCAGGCACAGCAGCGTTAGGTCCTTTCGATTATGGACAGGCGTGACAACCACGACTCGCCGAATCACGCTTGGTCGGTCAGTCATATATCGCTTTGTTAACCACGCTGCATACAAACTCGATCTCGGACTCCGTCATTTCATGATTGTTCGGAAGATACAATCCGAAATCATGGACTTCATCGGCAAACGGAAGCGACTGATGTCCATATCGCTCGTACCAGAACGGATGGCGGGTAATCGATCCGCAAACAAGGGGGCGGGTTTCGATGCCGTTTTCATGCAGTGCACCGACAAGCTGAGGCAGTTTCGGCGAAATTATCGGATAGCAGAAATTGGAGACGAGGGTGTCGTCCAATTCTTGGATCTTCCAATGATCATTACGAATATGTTCGCTGTACAGCTGCAGGTTCTTGCGTCGTGCGGCTACGACCCCGTCTGCCTTTTGAAGCTGCCCCAATCCGATAAATGCCTGGAGATCGGTCGCTCGCACGTTGAACCCCGGGTAGTAAAAATTATAGAGAGCACGAAAGCTGTCGATTCCGTATTTAGATCGCAGTTCGTCCTTCTTCGCATCCGAAAGATCGCGGTCCCATCCGTGGCTTCGTATCGATCTAAGCAGATCGGCGATCTCGTCGTCATCAGTGCAAACCATTCCGCCTTCGATGGTCGAAAGATGATGTCCGAAATAGAGCGAGAATGTGCTTATCAGGCCGAAATTTCCTGTCTTTTTATCCTTATATACCGACCCCAGGCTTTCGCAGGTATCCTCGATCAAAAGTACGT
>JAUCQE010000207.1 GCA_030372865.1 Pyrinomonadaceae bacterium | reverse complement strand
ACGAATCAAAGGCTGTGGGGCGGCTATGTGATCGAAAGCGGCGAGACGCGGATATATCACGGCGGCGACAGCGGCTACGGGCGGCATTACCGCGAGACGGGCGAGACGTTTCCGGGTATCGATTATTTCCTGATAGCGGTCGGGGCGTTCGAGCCGCGGTGGTTCATGGAGCCGGTCCATACAAACCCGGCCGATGCGATAAAGGCGTTTCAGGATATCGGTGCCGCGACGCTGGTGCCGATGCATTACGGAACCTTCGACCTTTCGGACGAACCGCCCGGAATGCCGCTCAGGCTGCTCGGCGAAGAAGCCGCGAAGGCCGGTTTGACCGACAGAATCAGGACGCTTAACATCTACGAAAGTATCTCCATTCCCTGACAGATCAAGCAGCAGCGGCGTTAATGTCCAAGAAAAAGCGCACCCGTGAGATCGAGCAAGCAAGTTCTGCCGGCGAGAGCAGTACGGGCCGTGACGTGCGCGGGCTTTGGATCGCCGGCGCGCTCGTCGTGGTCTGCGTCGCGATATATGCCCAGACACTTTGGTTCGACTTCGTACTTATCGACGACGACTCGTATGTAACGGACAATCCGTTCATCGCGAACGGGCTCTCGCTCGCGAGCACGGTCTGGGCATGGACGTCCGTCCATTCTGCGAACTGGCATCCGCTGACTTGGATGTCGCACGCCGCCGATATCAGCCTGTTCGGAATGAACGCCGGCGGGCATCACGCCGTTAACCTCGTGCTGCACGCGGCAAATTCGGTGCTTCTGTTCTTTTTGGTGCGGAGCCTGACAGGGGCGGTATGGAAAAGTGCGCTCGTGGCGGCGATCTTTGCGGTTCACCCGGCACACGTCGAATCGGTCGCGTGGGTCTCCGAGCGTAAAGATGTGTTGAGCACGGTGTTCTGGCTCGGCTCAACGATGCTCTATGTCGAATATGCACGGAACCGCGAACGCACGAATATGCTGTGGGCGTCGGCGGCACTTTTCGCTCTAGGGCTTGCGTCAAAGCCGATGTTGGTTACGATGCCGTTCACGTTGCTCCTGCTCGATTACTGGCCGCTGAAGCGGATCGAAAGGCTCAACGTCGCGGCCGTCCTGCCGCTCGTCAAAGAGAAGCTCATTTATTTCGTATTGAGCGCGGCATCTATCGCAGCGACGCTGTATGCACAGGGGTCGAGCGGGGCCATCCAATCGATGGAGCGGTTCGATCTCGCCGACCGCATTGCGAACGCCGGCGTCGCTTACGTTTCGTACATCGCAATGTTCTTCGCACCCGTGAACCTGGCGGCGTGGTACCCATTCAATGCCGAACTGCCGGCCGCGTCGGTTGCGGGTTCATTCTTATTGCTTTTCGCGATAACCGCATTTTGCATCTGGCAGGCAAGAGAGCGCAGCTGTCTGCTTATTGGATGGCTGTGGTTCGTCGGGACGCTGGTTCCTGTGATCGGCATCATACAGGTCGGGCGGCAATCGATGGCGGACCGATATACGTATGTTCCGTATATCGGCCTCTCGATCGCCGTCGTGTGGCTCGGAGCCGAGCTGTTGAAACGGTTCGGGCTCGACAAGCGCATCGGAGCCGCGGCTGCCGGCGTCGCCGTGATCGCGATGAGCGCGGCGGCGTTCGTCCAGGCCTCGTACTGGAAGGACAGCGAAACGCTGTTCAAACGCACGCTGGCGGTGACCGAGCGAAACTATTTTATCGAGCACAATTATTGTTATTACCTTCAGCAGAAAGAGCGGTTAGGCGAGGCCGAACGATTCTGCACGGCGGCGATAGAGCATGACCCGAATCTTGCTGAGGCTCACAACACGCTCGGGACGATATACCTAAAGCAGCAGCGCTTTGCTGCCGCCCGGTCAAAGTTCCAACGGGCGGCAGAGCTTCGTCCCGGCTATTCGCAAGCGTATGCGAACTCCGCTCTTGCGGCGGCGGGCGAGGGCGACCTCGATGCCGCGGCGGCAGAACTCGAAAGAGGCCGGGCGAACGGAAAGGACGATTTTTTCAAAGGGCCTGAAGCCGCGGACCTTTATTCGAAGCTAGGCAGCGAAGCGATGCGCCGAAAGCAGTACTCCGCGGCTGTCGGCTTTCTGACCAAGGCAGTTGAATTGAAGCCGGGTTCCGGAGAACTCGAGCGGAACCTCGCCCTTGCGCACCATCTGTCGGGAAACTCAGCCGAGGGCATACGCGTGCTCGAATCGGCGATCAGGAACAATACGCCGACGGCGGAGATGCATAATTCGCTCGGGCTGATCTACGGTGAACTCGGACGCCGCCATGATGCGGTGCAGCAATTCCAGCGTGCACTGCAGATCAATCCAAATTTCGAACCGGCACGGAACAATTTGCGCGTGGCGACTGGCCAATAGTTTCCGCCGTTGACCACGCCCGCTGTGCGGGCTTAACATCGACACACCGACCTGGAAGATGCTGAACGGGAAAAGGATCATCGTCGTAATGCCGTCGTACAACGCCGCGAGGACGTTGGGGCGGACGGTCGCGGAGATACCGCGGGACATCGTTGACGAGATACTCCTGGTCGATGACGCGAGTCCCGATGAGACCGTTGAGGTCGCGAACCGGCTCGGGCTGACCGTGTTCCTGCACGAGGCGAATTACGGTTACGGCCGCAACCAAAAGACGTGCTACCGCGAGGCCCTGATGATGGGTGCCGATATCGTCGTGATGGTGCACCCGGATTATCAATATTCGCCGAACCTGATCGTGCCGATGGCAGGAATGATCGCGTACGGCGATTACGACGCGGTGATCGGTTCGCGGATTCTCGGGAAAGGCGCGCTCGAGGGCGGAATGCCGCTTTACAAGTATGTTTCGAACAGGGCACTGACGCTTTTCCAAAACCTGATGATGAGCTACAAGCTTTCGGAATACCACACAGGTTTCCGGGCATTCAGTGCGGATGTACTGAGGTCGCTGCCGCTCGACGCGAACTCGGACGACTTTGTTTTCGATAACGAGATGCTCGCTCAGGTGATACATTTCGGGTTTCGCCTCGGCGAGATCTCAACGCCTACGCGTTACTTTGAGGAGGCGTCCTCGATCAACTTCCCACGGTCGGTCAAGTACGGGCTCGGCGTCCTTGGAACGTCCCTGAGATTCCGTCTGAACCGAATGAAGCTGCGGCGTTCGCGGCTCTTTAAACACGACGAACGAAAGCTGCTCGGCGATTACTACCACCGCGTCGAGAGCGAACCACCGAACCGATAGATGACCGAAAATATTGAGGCCAAGAATGAGGGTTCCAACCGCGAGCTTGCGGTGGTCGCCGCGATATTTGTGCTCGTGCTCGCGGTCTATTACCAGACGGTCGGCTTTGACTTCATTACCTTCGACGACAACCTTTACGTCTACCAAAATCCCGCGGTGCTTAGCGGCCTGAACTCGGAAAGCATCAAGTGGGCATTTACCGCATTTCATTCGGCGAACTGGCATCCGCTGACGTGGCTTTCACACATGCTCGATGTCACGCTTTTCGGGCGGAACGCGGGCGGGCATCACGGGATGAACGTGATGCTGCATCTCGGCAATTCGCTTCTTTCGTTCGCGGTGTTTCGACGGATGACGGAGCGTTTCTGGCCGAGTGCGGTTATCGCGGTGCTTTTTGCGGTGCATCCGGCACACGTCGAATCGGTCGCGTGGGTCTCGGAGCGTAAAGACGTACTCAGCACGGCACTGATGCTGCTGACGATCTGGGCATACGCCGATTATGCGAAGGGTGATGCGGCAGAGGGCAAAGCGTTCTGGCGGTCGAACAGCTATTACGCGGTCTTCGTGCTGTTTGCACTCGGTCTGATGGCGAAGCCGATGCTGGTTACGCTGCCGTTCGTGTTGCTGCTGTTCGATCATTGGCCGCTCGGCCGCGTCGGCAGCAGCCGCGACTTGAAGGCCCTAGTCATCGAAAAGCTGCCGCTGTTCGCGTTGACGGCCCTTTCTTGTGTGATGACGTTCTCCGCACAGCGGAGCGGCGGCGCGGTCTCGACGCTGAGCTATCTGTCGCTGGACATGCGTGTGATGAACGCCCTCATCTCGTATGTGAAGTACATCGGCGTGATGTTCTATCCGTCGGGGCTTGCCGTCTTTTATCCGTATCCGGATGCAATACCGGTGTGGCAGGCGGTTGCGGCGGCGATATTGCTCGCGGCGATCACGGCGGCGTGTATTGCGCTTCGCAACTCGCACCGCTATTTGCTCATCGGTTGGCTTTTCTTTCTCGGCACGCTCGTTCCGGTGATCGGCCTGGTGCAGGTCGGCGGGCAGGCGATGGCGGACCGCTACACATACGTGCCGTACTTCGGGCTTTTTATAATGCTCGCGTTCGGGCTGGATGCGGTGTTTGGAAAAGCAAGACAAAATGTTTACATCGCAGTTTTCGGTATAGCCGCGGTCGTTTTCGCGGTCGTCGCGTACATGCAGGCAGGTTACTGGCGAAACAGCGAGACGGTCTATAAACGGGCACTTTCCGTGACCGAAAGGAACCACATGGCGGGCGGGAATCTGTGCCTTCATCTCGCGACGACTGAACGGCCGGACGAGGCAGAACCGTATTGCCGCGATGCCATCGCAGCCAAACCCGATTTCCCGCTTAGCTATAACTCGCTCGGCATCGTTAAGATGAAGCAAAAGCAGTATGCCGAGGCGGAAGTGAATTTTGCGGAATACGTGAAATGGAGCAGCCGCGATCCGATCGGATACGCGAACCTTGCGACCTCGCAGATACTGCAGGATCGGCCGGAAGATGCCGAGCCGAACCTTCGTGCCGCTGCCGAACTGAACGATGGAACTATGTCGCGTGAGGTACTTGCGTTCGCCGTCGGTGATCTGGCGAATGCATACGCGGCAAAAGGGAATTTCGAAAAGGCTGCCGAGTCGTTCTCGCGGCAAGTCAACCTCTATCCGGATGTACCAATTTACCGATTTCGGTTGGCGACCGCGCTGTTTGAGCTTGAGCGGTTTGATGAGGCGAAACAGCAGGCAGAGATAGCCGCGGCAGCGGCACCGGGTGATGCGGACATTATCAATTTGATAGGCAAGATCTACATGGCGAAAGGCGACACTGCAACCGCCATCGCCGAGTTCGAAAAAGCTGTAAGAATAAAGCCGGATCACGAGCAGGCAAAGGAAAATCTAAAGAAAGCAAGAGGTGAGAAATGACATCGATGGAACGTCGGGAATTCGTAGGTTTGAGCGCCGCAGGGTTGATCGGGGCGTTGGCGGCAAAGGGCGCGGCGTTCGGAGCGGATAACAAACCGGCAGCGGCTGTGAAGTTTGCAGAGGCGACCGTCGCCGAGCTGCAGCAGATGATGAAAAACGGCGAGCTGACAGCGGTCGATATCTCCGAGGGCTACCTCAAGAACATCGAGCAGCTTGATAAACGGATCAATTCGATCATCGAGATAAATCCCGAAGCTCTCGAGATCGCGGACCGGCTCGACAAGGAACGAAAGGCGGGCAAGGTCCGCGGCCCGCTCCACGGGATCCCGGTCGTGATCAAGGACAACATCGACACGGCCGACAAGATGAAAACGACCGCCGGCAGCCTTGCCCTCGTCAATGCTCCGGTGCCGAAGCAGGATGCGTTCATCGTTCAGCGTCTGCGTGAAGCGGGTGCCGTGATCCTGGCAAAAACCAATCTCAGCGAATGGGCGAATTTCCGTGATAACGACTCGATAAGCGGATGGTCGGGGCGCGGCGGGCAGACGCGAAACCCGTACGTGCTTGACCGCAACCCGTGCGGCTCGTCGTCGGGAACGGGTGCGGCGATCTCGGCAAACCTCGCGGCGATCGGCATCGGTACGGAAACGGACGGGTCGATCGTCTGTCCGTCGTCGGTCAACGGTATCGTTGGGCTGAAGCCGACGGTCGGGCTTGTCTCGCGGAGCGGCATCATCCCCATCGCACATTCGCAGGACACGGCGGGGCCGATGACGCGGACGGTCGCTGATGCTGCGGTCATGCTTTCGGCTCTGGTCGGCGTTGACAGCCGCGATGGCGAAACGGCGAACAGCCGCGGCAAGTTTCGCACGGATTATGAGTCTTACCTAAAAGCCGACGGTCTGAAGGGGGCGCGCATCGGCGTCGTCCGAAATTACTGGGGCAGGCGTGACGTGGTCGATAAGACGATGGACAAAGCACTCGAGGCGATGAAGGCGGCCGGTGCGACGCTCGTCGATGTGCGTATGGATTCGATCGGGAAATACGGCGATGCCGAGTTTCAGGTGTTGCTTTACGAATTTAAGGCCGGGCTTGAAAAGTATCTTGCCGAACGCGGCGGCGACCATAAGACGCTGAACGACCTTATTCAGTTCAACATCGATAATGCCGCACGTGAGATGCCGTATTTCAGGCAGGGCATATTCGAGACGGCCGCAAAGAAAGGGCCGCTGACGACAAAGGAGTACACGGACGCTCTTGCCCTCAGCAAACGCCTGACCCGCGAAGAGGGCATCGACCTGGTGATGGACAAGGAAAAGCTTGACGCTTTGGTCGCTCCTGTCTCTTATACACATCTGACGCTGCCGACGAGTTCCGAA
>JAUCQE010000206.1 GCA_030372865.1 Pyrinomonadaceae bacterium | reverse complement strand
AACGTATCGGGCAATGCCGCGCAATTGACCTTTACGAACGGACGCTTGCTTCTCAGGCTGTTATAGTGGATCGCATTGGCGATAAGTTCTTTACCTGTGCCACTCTCTCCGCGAAGCAGGACGGTCGCATTCGATCGGGCGACCTGCGTGACCTGTTCATAGACCTGCTTCATCGCACCGCTGGTGCCGATGATATGTGAGAAATCGTATTTCTCTTTAAGTTCCTGTTTGAGGAACGTGTTTTCTTCACGTAACTTTTGCCGCTCACCCTGGACGGCTTGCTCAATTCGCAAAGCCTGGGCTATCAAACTCGCGATCGCGGTGAGCGTCTTAACAAGTTCGTCGCTTGATAGGCCTGCAGCATCGCGAGATCCGGCGGCAAGTACTCCCACGTTCTCTCCGTGAAGGGCGGAGGGAACCGCGATTAATCCGAATTCAGGATTTTCGTCAAAGATCTGCGAAAAGGCCGGCTCGGCCGCGATCCTGGGTATCGAGATAACGGTTCCGGAGTCCAGAGCATTCCGAAGCGGACCCCGATCTGCCCGAGCGTCAATTCGGCGAAAGGCCGCGGCGTCGACATTTACCGCGGCGATCGGGCTCAAGCTGTCCGTTTCCGTATCAAGCCGCAAATAAAACGCAAACGACAAGCCGAGCCCGATTTGCGCGTCCTCAAGCGCGGAACGAAGATTTGCCCGCGTGTCTCGAGAACTGTTCAGCGATCGCGTAACCGCTGAAATTACGTCGATCAAGTCAGTTTTAGCTTCAGTTCTTTTTGCCATTGGCTGCAGGGCGATTCCTACGAAAGTGTAGCATCAATGAATGCCGAGAACGAAAATGTGCCGCTGTTAATCTCTCCGATTACTGCGATAAAATCGAATCGTGGGTGAGCGAATTTACATTCAGGTACCGGATGCATCTCATAAGCAACGCCTTGAAGATTTCCTATTTGGTCATTTCGGAGGACTAAGCAGGATGTACTTGCGACGTCTGGTTCGTGACGGACAATGTGAGGTCAATGGCAGGAATGAGAACGTAGGATACAGGCTGCGAGCGAATGACTTTATCGAGATCGACGTCGACGTCACGCGAGAGAACTCAATGCGCCCGCAGGACATCCGGATCGAGATACTATTTGAGGACGAACATCTGGCAGTAGTGAACAAGCCGCCTGGAATGCTTGTTCATCCGACGAACATCGATAAAACAGGCACCTTGCTTAATGCACTCGCCTACCACTTCAACCATCGCAATGGTGCGGAGCGAACCGAAGCGATAAGGCCAGGGCTGATTCACCGGCTTGATAAAGAGACGTCGGGCGTGATGGTGATCGCGAAGACCGATAGGGCACATCGAAGCCTGTCAGCCCAGTTTCAGAGAAGATACGTCGACAAAAGGTACATCGCCGTAGTAGAGGGAGTTATGAACGACCGAGCAGGCACTATCGAACTGCCGATCGGCCGTTATGCGGAAGAAAAACGTTGGGATATAAAGCCGGATGGGAAACCTGCAGAGACGAAATTCAATGTCCAAGATCAATATCCCGATCGAACGTTAGTCGAACTCGTCCCGGTTACCGGCAGAACAAATCAGCTTCGAATACACTGCGCAGCGATCGGACATCCGATCGTCGGCGATGTGTCACGGGGCGGCCGCGAGTTCAGCCGCCTATGCCTACACGCTTTCAGTCTAGAGATCCGGCATCCGATAACCCGGCAGGATCTCAAGTTTACTGCAGAAATGCCAGGATCATTTACCGAAGCCGTTTCCGCGAATGGCCGCACCTGACATCTTGCCCGTCATCTTTGAACCATCAAACACAACACCGCCGTTAACGATGACGGTGGAAAAACCGGTCGCATACTGGTGCGGCTTTTCAAATGTCGCATGGTCGTTGACCGTCTTTTCATCAAAAACAACGAGGTCTGCTGCAAACCCTTCTCGGATCTGACCGCGGTCACGCATTCCGAACATATTCGCGGGCAGCGATGTCATTTTGCGAATGGCATCTTCGAGGTTGATGATCTTGAGTTCGCGAACATACTTACCCAGCACACGGGCGTTATTGCCGTAACCGCGTGGGTGCGGGACGCCAGAGCCAAACTCACGAACGCCGCTGTCGGAGGCGATCATCGTGAACGGTTCCGCCATGATGGCTTTAACGTCTGCCTCGCTCATCACCTGATAGACCATCTGAGCCCCGCCTTTTTCGTACATTTCAAAGATCTGCTCGATCTGATCGTCGACCTTCTTGCTTTTACGAACCATTTCGGTGATCTCAGCAATATTCTTGCCGTTAAATTCCGGGTTGGCACGGTAGCTTGCGACGTATGCAAAGCTGTAGTCTTTGAACTCACGCTTCTTGAGGCCGTCCTTCATTTCATGGGCGATCTTCTTACGCATCTCCGGATCGGCGAGCCGCTTTCTGCCTTCCTCTCGTCCGCCGGCGATCGCCCAGTTAGGCATGCGGGCATCGAGCGACGTTGAAGACGCGGGGTATGCGTATTGATCGACCATTACTGTGACTCCACGCGAACGCGCGTCGCGTACAAGCCCGAGCGTCATCGGTGTTTGGCCCCAGAGCGACTTTGCGGAGATCTTGAAATGAGAGATCTGAACCGGCATATCGGCCTGTTCGCCTATATTTATCGCCTCTTTTATCGCATCGCCGACAAGCAGGCCCTCATCACGGATGTGGCTTGCATATGTGCCGCCGAATCGCGATGCGACCTTGGCAAGTTCGACTACTTCTTCGGTTTTCGCGAATGTACCGGGCAAGTAGATCAGGCCCGTCGACAGTCCTACGGCTCCCTCACGCATTGCCTTTTCAACGAGGGCGTTCATCTTCGCTTGTTCTTCGGGCGTCGGTGCACGGTTGTCGAGGCCGACTACGGCTGATCGGACCGTGTTGTGGCCGATCAGTGAGGAGATGTTGATCGCGAGCGGTTTCGTATTTATCCGTCCAAGGAATTCGCCGATGTCAGCAGCCGATCCGCCGCAGTTACCGGTGATCAGCGTCGTAACGCCCATTCGGATGAAATTTTCGGCGAGCGGATGATCGAAAACGTTCTCGGTGTGGGCGTGAACGTCGATAAAGCCGGGAGCGACGATCAGTCCTTTTGCATCGATGACCTGCTTCGCCGACGACGTATCGAACCAGCCGACCCGGGCGATCCGTCCGTTCTTGATCGCGACCGAGCCGCGGAACCATGGATTTCCCGTTCCGTCGATTATTCGCGCGTTATTGATAACGATATCGAAAGATTCGTTGGGCTGTGCAATAACCGGGCTTGCAATGGAGAAAATGATCGCGACGATGATTAACAAAGCTCTGTACATAGCGGCCTCACACCTAGAATAGTTACTGAATTTTGATATTTACCTGAACATCCATTTCAGTTGCTGCGTTGTTGCGCACTTCAATGGTGTAATCGCCCGTTTTCGGAAGGCGGGCCAAAAAATTGTTGATCCCAAAAGTAACGTTCGCGTCTTCGAGCAGTCGCAAACTCGCGTCTTCCGAATTTACAGAAACCGAAAGGGTCTGACCGGCTCGTGCGCCCAGTACAAAGCGTTTGCCTTCATCTGCCGGTAGCCGAGTGGTGAAAGTTATGCCGCTCGTCCCGCGCTTGAAAACGATGCGTTCGACCGGAAAGATCTCACGTCTGACCGGTACGCCGACGACAGAAAGTTTTCCACCCTCGAGCCGATAAGTGGTGGTCACGATCACTTCGGGGCAGCACGCACCGCCGAGTTCGCCTACGTCGTTGCTTTCAACAACGAGTAAGCCATTCTTAATGACGGCACTACGCAGTCCACCGTACGCACGGTCGCCGCCCGGTATTCGGCCGAGCAAAACCAGCTTTTTCGCGGAAGTGCCGAACACGAATCCCTCGGAGAAGTTGCCGGTCCCACCGGTGTTGCACACAGAAAGAATTACTGCCTCTTCGAGTCTGTCACCGTTGAGATCACCATATTCCGGCTGGTAAACCTTAAAGTAGAAACGGTCGACGTAGCCGTCTTCTTGTTTTTCTTCCGAAAACTCATCGTTTATCACCGTAACGTTCTCAGGCGTACTTCCGGCGCAGTACGGGGAATATGTGAAATTGCGAAAGTCCACATCCCTGATCGCCTGTGCGAACAGGGATGCAGATGCTGCGAACGTTAATGCAACGGCAATTAAGATCTTCACTTTCAAGCCTCAGCCGGTTTGGCTTCACCCGGTTCGTGGTAAGGATCACGGAGTTCAACCGGCGTTTTCGCCTTCTTACGAAGCCGCATGTTAAGGATCTCGACCAAGACAGAGAACGCCATTGCGAAGTAGATGTAGCCCTTCGGTATCTTTTGGTGGAAGCCTTCTGCTACAAGCATAACGCCGATAGCAACAGGAACGACAGAGCCAACATCTTTACGGTCGGATGCTTGTGAACAAAATTACCGATCGGCCCGGCAAACGCCATCATTGCACCTATCGATATAAGCACCGCGGCGATCATTATCCAGATGCCGTTCGGCCCATATTGATCACTGATCATTCCAACTGCCGTTATAACAGAATCAAGCGAAAAAACCAGGTCCAGAAGGACAATCTGAATAATGACCCCCGCAAATCCGGAATAAGCCTTTTTTACTGCAGTTCCTTCTTCGCCTTCTAGCGAATTGTGAATTTCATGGGTAGATTTCGCGATAAGGAATAAACCGCC
Organism: Pyrinomonadaceae bacterium; assembly: GCA_030372865.1. GTDB lineage: Bacteria > Acidobacteriota > Blastocatellia > Pyrinomonadales > Pyrinomonadaceae > OLB17. Next base: position 4,186 of record JAUCQE010000206.1, on the reverse strand, counting down.
CAGCAATAGGACGAGGTCTTTGCCGGATATAGATTGCCCCCAAAAAGTAAAAAGCGGTGCGACAAGGCCAATGACCCAGCTTAATGAAAACAGGAGGATCACCCGCATTACAAAGGCCAGCCCAAGCCCGATGTATCTCGCCTTTGCACGCTGTTCCGGAGGCAGTTTGCCGGAGAGTATCGAGATAAATACTACGTTATCGATACCGAGCACGAGTTCAAGGACGGTAAGAGTTGCAAACGCGATCCAAACATTTGGGTCTGTGAGAAGTTCCATCTGATTCTTATCTCCGGCGGTTAAATTTCCTGACTATGGAGTTTTAGTTCAATTCAACTGGTAAAGCAATTCGGAATGACGATGCTTGAAAACGACAGTTGTCGGAAGGCACTTTAGCCGTGCTCAGACTTGATATACCAATTTGCCACCAACGAACGTCGCGACAGCACGGCCCGTAAATTCCCATCCGTCGAATGGACAATTTTTCGACCTGGAACGAGACTCCGAATTCCTATAAACCCATTTGTGTTCCGGATCGATCATCGTGATATCGGCGATCGATCCCGGCTTCAAGGTTCCGCGCTCAGCTAGGCCGAATATCTCGGCGGGATTTGTCGAACAAAGCTCGACCAGCCGTTCGAGGCTGATTATTCCCTTATGGACAAGTTCGTTGAATGCTAGCCCGACACCGGTCTCGAGGCCCGTAATACCAAACGGGGCACGGTCGAACTCAAGGGCCTTTTCGTCGTGATGGTGCGGTGCGTGGTCGGTCGCGATCGCGTCGATTGTGCCGTCCTTTATGCCCTCGATCACCGCCTGCAGATGTTCTTCGCTGCGAAGCGGCGGCGCCATTTTGTAGTTCGTGTCGTAGCCCTCGACGGAGCGGTCGGTCAGCGTGAAATGGTGTGGCGTGACCTCGCAGGTAACGTTTATGCCCTCGTTCTTCGCGCGACGAACTGCTTCGATCGCACCCTTGGTCGAAACATGGGCGATATGGATGTGTGCGCCAGTTTCTCTGGCCAGGATGATGTCGCGAACGGCATCGATCTCTTCCGCCAACGCCGGCATGCCTTTTAGACCAAGGAGAAGGGAGATCTTACCTTCATGCATCACACCGCCGGACGAAAGCGATTTGTCTTCGCAGTGGTCGATAACGGGCAAGCCAAAATCGCGTGCGTACTGCATAGCCCGGCGCATGATACCGGCATTCGGCACCGGCCGGCCATCGTCAGATACGGCAACGGCACCTGCCGCTTTCATTTCGCCCATTTCGGCAAGCTCGGCACCGTCTGAGGACTTTGTTATAGCTCCGATCGGAAAAACATTTGCCAGGCCGGCGTTCTGAGCCTGTTCGATCATGTAACGGGTGATCGCGGCGTTATCATTGACCGGGTTCGTGTTCGGCATCGGGCAGACGCTTGTCCAACCGCCTGCTACCGCTGCGGCGCAACCCGAGGCGATGGTTTCCTTATGTTCCTGGCCGGGTTCGCGGAGGTGTACATGAAGGTCGATAAAGCCCGGCGCAACAAGCAGCCCGCTGGCGTCGAATACCTCGCAGCCATCGGGGACCGGCTCATTCTGCCGAAGCCAAGCACTGACGCGCCCGTCTTCGATCAGAACGTTCATGCCTGTATTCTCTGGTGCGGCCGGGTCGATAAGGTGGCCATTTGAAATTAGTAACTTCATTTATAGCTTGATCATTCGCCGTGAAATTCAGCGATAACCTCGATCTGTCCAATTATGTTCGCGTTGAACTGCGGCAACTCCTCAGCCGGGATCCAGTATTCTTCGTGCACACTTCCTCCAACGATCTGTCTTTCGTAATTGTCGAGGAAGGATTTGGTCACCTCGAACTTTGCGACGTATCCCTTACGATCTGAATTAAGTTTTGCATTCCAGTCGCGTGCAATCTGTGTCGCATATTCTTCGTTGGTGACCGGATAAAATATTGGCTGCTCAGGAAGTCGAGGTGGAAACTCCGTGAATCCGCTCTGTTCGATCAGAGCAAGCTCTTTGGCGCCGACAGGCCTATAGAGGATAACCGTTTCAACCACTGATCATGCTGCCTCCTGTCGAAAGATACAATACTGCCATTCTTACAGCGACGCCGTATTTTACCTGGTCGAGAATCAGGGAGCGTGAGCTATCCGCAACGTCGGAGGCTATTTCGATTCCGCGATTCATCGGGCCCGGGTGCAGGACTATGGCGTCTTTTTTCGCAAGATCGAGGCGGTCATTGGTCAGGCCGTAGTGGACGGCGTATTCGCGGAGCGTAGGGAAGTAAGCCGAATCCTGCCGCTCGCGTTGTATTCTGAGGATCATCACGACATCGGCTCCGGCGATTGCGTCCTCGACGTGCGGGCAGACGGTCAGGCCGCTTTCGACAAGTCCGCCGAATTCTGACGGGACAAGCGTTCCTGGGCCCGCAACCCGGACCGACGCTCCTAGTTTCGTAAGCAAATGAATATTCGAACGGGCGACGCGGCTATGGAGTATGTCGCCGACGATCGCGACCTCGAGGCCCTGGATCTTTTTTTTGTGCTCACGGATGGTCATCGCGTCGAGCAAAGCCTGAGTTGGGTGTTCGTTTGCCCCGTCACCGGCGTTGACGATCGCGGCTTTGCTTACCTTTGCCAGTTGGTGCGGAACGCCTGCGGAGCCGTGGCGGACAACGATGCAGTCCGGCTGCATTGCGTCGAGGTTAAGTGCGGTATCGACAAGCGTTTCACCCTTGCTGACGCTCGATGACGAAACGCTAATGTTTACGGCATCGGCTGAGAGGCGTTTGGCGGCAAGTTCGAAGGACGTGCGGGTTCTGGTCGAATTCTCGAAAAAGAGATTGATCACGGTCTTGCCGCGGAGTGTCGGCACTTTTTTGATCTCGCGGGCGTTGATCTCGCGAAAGTTCTCGGCCGTGTCGAGTATTCCTCTGATATCGTCTGCCGAAAGTTCGCGGATCCCAAGGAGGTCGCGACGCCGGTAGGGTTTTTCCATCTCTTTTCTGTGCGGGCTGACAACTGCTGCCCCGCTTCAAAAAAAGCAAGGTACTTGACCTTGCTTGTTCAACCATTTACTCAGTGGGCCGTTCGTAGATGCCGACGGCTTCGACGTCGTCGTATTCTTTAAGCATTACCTTGATTATCTCGGAATGCTTGGTCGGGACGGTCTTCCCGACGAAATCCGCCTGGATCGGCAGTTCACGATGTTCGCGGCCGCGGTCGACAAGGACGGCAAGCTGAACCTTTCTCGGGCGGCCGAAATCCATCAGTTGATCGAGTGCGGCACGTATCGTCCGTCCGGTGTAGAGAACGTCATCAACCAGCACAATGACCTTATCTTCAATGTCCGCATCGAGTTCCGTTCGGTTAACGATCGGGTTCGCCCCGACAGTCGAGAGATCGTCGCGGTAAAGCGTGATGTCGATGATTCCGAAAAGCGGATCTTCACCCTCAAGTTCACCGATCTTTTTAACGATACGCTCGGCGAGGGGAACTCCACGGCGGCGGATGCCGACGATGTAAAGGTCTTTCGCTCCCTGGTTTTCCTCGACGATCTCGGACGCTAGTCGCGAAAGAGCCCGTTTCATTCGGGCACTGTCCATGATCCGAGATTTTTCGACAAGGTTCAGCGTGTCAGCCATTTGAACGAAATCGTAACAGACAGTTGGTCAAAGTTCAATGCACCCAATTTAAGTAATCCGAAGCAATCGTCTAATATATTGCGTTCGTTCCGATGAGCTTCCTTTACGACAAGATTCTTCGTCCGCTCGCATTCCGATTCGAGGCCGAAACTGCCCACGAGATCGGTATGAAGGCCCTGAGAATGGGTCTTGCGGGGCGGGTTGACCCCAGGCCCAATTTCGAGATGAGCGAGCGTTTCGGGCTTCGGTTCCGGAATCCACTTGGGATCGCGGCGGGTTTCGACAAGAACGCCGTTGCGGTCAACAGGCTCGCGGATCTTGGATTCGGGTTTGTAGAGGTGGGAACGGTAACTCTTAAGCCGCAGCCCGGAAATGAAAAGCCGAGAATGTTCCGGCTGCCGGCAGATAAGGCGTTGATAAACCGGCTCGGGTTCAACAACGAAGGGGCGGCCGCGGCTGTCGATCGGCTGAAGTCTATCGAGCGGCGATGTATCGTGGGTGTAAACATCGGTAAAAATAAGGACTGTCTCTTATACACATCTCCGAGCC